>NZ_JBFBAD010000042.1:52569-71844 GCF_040682075.1 Actinoplanes sp. NPDC051411
ACACGCCCCCCCCCGCCCCCGGCCCGCCCCCCCCCCCCGGGGCGCCGGGGGGGGCCCACGCGGTGGCCGGGGGCGCCCCGCGCGGGCAACCGGGTCGGGCGGCGCGACCCAGCGTGCCGTCCGGCCGGGGTGGCTTCACGCGGCGACGAACGAGCCGCCTCCCCCACTTGCCGGGAGGCGGCCCGTTCGGTCAGCGGCTACCTGGCGAGTTTCCAGGGGCCGTACGGGCTGTCGGCCGGCTTCTCGTTGCGGGTCCACCACTGGGCGACGTACTTCTTGCCCTGGTAGATCGCCACGTTACCGGCCGTGAAGATGCGCGTGGGTGTCCACAGCGCGGTGCCGTCGGGCGCCGTCGCCATCTCCATCCACGGGCCGTTCACGTCGCCCGGCTTCTGGTTCTGCGTCCACCACAGCGCCTGCCAGGTCTTGCCCTGGTAGGTCACGGTGTCGCCGGCGTTGTAGACCGTGGTCGCCTTCCAGGCCGGCGCGACCGGCGTGGACGGCAGGTTGAGCCCGACGACGACCGGGTCGTGGTCGGAGGCCGCGAACGGGTCGGTGCCGTTGAACAGCAGCGTGACGTTGTAGTTGTAGCGGCTGTACGCGTACGCCACCGCTTCCTGCGCGTTGATCTGCCACACGTCGGCGCCGGTCACCATGGCCAGTGCGGCCGGGTTGGCGAACACGTGGTCGAGCGAGCCTTCGAGGCCATCGAACGAGTACGTCTGCTCGGACGGGTCAAAGGACGAGCCCAGATCGGTGTAGCCGGCCGCGTACAGGGCCTCGGCCGGGTCCTCGTGGGTGTACGCGTTGAAGTCGCCGACCATGAAGATCCGGTTCGTGCCGATCGCCGCCGCCTGCTTCGAGGCGAACGCCGAAGCGTCGGCCGCCTGGTGCACCCGGCTCTCGTTGAAGGCACCCTGGTCGGCGGCGGGCGACGAGGTGTCCTCGGCGTCGCCCGGGTAGAGCGGCGTGCCGGTGCCCTTCGACTTCCAGTGGTTGGCGACGACCAGGAACGCGTCCGAGTCGGCGGCGCCCACCTTCTTGAAGCCCTGGGCGAGCGGCTCGCGGGCGATCGAGAACGGCTGCCCGGCCCCCGAGTCGCCGGTGAGCACCGCGGACGGGCCGACCAGCGACACGTCGGCCGGCTTGTAGATGAACGCGGTCCGGATCACGTCCTGCTGGTCGAGCGGCGGCAGCTGGTCGGCGGCCGGGGACGGCACGTACGCCCAGATGTTGGCACCCGCGGCCACGTTGAGGGCGCCGACCAGGCCGGACAGCGCGGTGTCGCGCGGCTCGCCGAACTTGGCCGAGTTCTCGATCTCCTCCAGCGAGACGACGCTGGCGCCGAGCCGGTTGATGCCGGTGACGATCTTGCTCTGCTGGCGGGCGAAGCTGACGTCGTCGGCCGCGCCGCGCGGGCCCGCGCTGCCGTCGGTGCCGGTGCAGGTGTTGACGCCGATGTGGTTGCCGTCGCGGTCGTTGTAGTAGGTGCAGGTGCCGAGCCCGGCCGCGGTGTAGGCGGCGCCGGTCATCGGGAAGTAGTTCTCCACGTTGAACGTGGCCAGGCGAGTGCCGCTGACGTCGGCCGGCTGGGCGTTGCCGGTGCGGAGGTCGCTGAACGTCGCCACCGCGGCGCCGTCGTCGGTGACCTGCGCGGTCGGCTGGAAGTTCCACAGCGAGTTGCGGTAGTCGAGGATCAGCGGCTGGTGGAAGGTCACCTTGGCGCCGACCGTCACCGCCTTGGTCGCGGTCAGCCAGGGCAGCGGGTGGCCGGAGTTGGCCGCCGAGCTGAAGTTCATGCTCGAGCCGTCGTCCAGGGTGACCGTGCGGGCCGCGTTGTCGGCCGCTGTGGCCTGCGCCTCGGCGCTGCCGGCCCGGCCGGCGTCGGTCGGCTGGCGCAGCGGCTTGTCGCCACTGGCCAGCGTGAACGAGCCGTAGAAGTTGGCGTCGAAGTTGTCGGAGACGGTGAAGTCGCCCTGCGGCGCCAGCAACTCGCCCTCGTGGGCCTCCTTCTCGGCCGTCGTGTCCAGATCGGACCAGGGCAGCTTCTCTCCGGAAACGGCCGGGAGCGCGTCGTCGAGCCTGGTCACGGTCGGGCTGCCGAGCTCGGTCTCACCCTGGAACTCGGACACCTTGCCGGTGACCCGCACGCTCTCGCCGACCGTCACCTGGGCGGCCGAGATCGATCCGAAGACGAAGACCGCGTCCGAGGCGCCCGGAGTGAGGTCGGTGCCGCCGCCGGCCCCGCCGGTCTCGACGAAGAAGCCGCTGAAGCCGCCGGTCGGGTAGGCCGCGGTGACGACGCCCTCGGTGGTCACGGTCTGGCCGGACAGCGGTGAGGTGTCGGTGTCCGTGCCCTGGATCGCGGCGATCGGGGTGATCGTCGCGGTCGAGGCCACCTCGATGCTGAAGGTGGTGCTGCCGCTCACGCCGTTCGCGTCGGTCGCGGTGACGGTCACGCTGGAGGTGCCGGCCGCGCTCGGCGTGCCGGACAGAACCCCACCCGGCGAGAGGGTCAGGCCGGCCGGGAGGCTGGTCGCGCTCCAGGCGTACGGCGTGGAGCCGCCCGTGGCGGCAAGGGTGACCGGGGTGATCGCCGTGCCCACGACGGCGCTCTGGTTTCCGGGGTTGGTCACGGAAACCGTCGCCGCGCCCCCGTCGGAGGCCGCGTTCTGCGGCGCCGGGGTGGCGGTCGTGAAGTCGGCCTGGTTGTTGTCGGTGTCGGCGCCGGTGGCCGCGCGCTGGTAGCTCAGCACGAGCGAGTTGCCCGCCGCCGCGGTCCCCTCGGGCGCGTTGCTGGTGCCCCAGCCGATGCGGTCGACGACCGAGGCGTCGGTCGGCAGCACACCGGAGGCGCTCGCCGCGACGTAGAGCGTGCCGCCGCCCGCGCCCGGGTTGACGCTGCCGCCGGTGCTCAGGTCGGCCGCCGGCAGGGGGGCGCCCGGGTTGCTGGCGGCGCCGTTGCCCGGCAGCTGGATCAGGAAGTGACCGTGCGCCGCGACCGAGCCGGACAGCCCGAACACCTGTGATCCACTCGGGACGACGGTGCTGGTCGGAGCGCGGTATTGCAGGGTGTCGCCGGACAGGTCGACGGCGGCGCCGGTCGGGTTGAAAAGCTCGACGAACTTGTTCGCGAAGCTCGCGCCGGACGAGCCTCCGTTGACGTAGGCCTCGCTGATGACCAGGCCGGTCCCGGCCGGATCGGCCGACGCCGGAGTGGCGAACAGCGGGTACGCCGCGACTCCTAACGTCAGTGACAAGGCCCCTATGGTGAGTCGCCTCATGAGCGCCCCTCTTCTATGTGTGACAAAGGCTCCGGCTCTCGCGGGCCGACCTTCGGACGCTAGGCGCCGACGGTCGAATCCACGGAGGACGAAACCTGAACGGTGCATGTCAGGCTAGAGCACCTTGCCGATGGTTCGGACGGTTGACCGCCAACCTCTTCGATCTGGACATAACCGCAGCTCATCGAAGGCGACCGATGTGACGCCCGGTCGGGAACGGGAGCCGCCCGGCCGATGACCCGCACCCTCGGCCGAACCCGCGGTTGCGGCCGGGTCCGGCCCGCTCAGTTTCCGATCATTCCGGCCGATCAAAGCGTCGCCGGAGTCGATGAAGGGGTCGGGCAGACAGTGACGGGTGCAGGCGGGCGGGACAGGCGCGACCGGGGTGGACCCCTGTTCGTGCTGGTGGCGCTGGCCGGCGTGGCCGGCGCCCTGGCCTGGCTGGTGGGGCTGCCGGGGCACGAGGCGCTGGGTAACCTGGGTGGTACGGCCGGGCTGGCCGCGGCCGCGTTCGCCTGCCACCGGGTCAGCCGGATCACCGGCGACGATCCGCAGGTGCGCGGCTTCTGGCGGCTCTGGTCGTTCTCGGCCGCCATGCTGGTGCTCAGCACGCTCTCGGCGGTCGTCCGGACCGCGCTCGGCCGTCCCGGCCTGCTGATGTACGAGATGGTGCCGACGCTGGTCAGCCTCAACCTGGCGATGGCCGCCTTCCGGCACGTGCCGCTGACCCGCCGCACCACGACCGACTGGGTGCGGCTGGCCCTCGACGGGGCCGGCGTCGCGGTCGCCGGCGTCGTGTTCTTCGGCTACGTCGTGCTCGACATCGTGCCCGCGACCACGCCCGCACCGGCCCGCTGGGCGGCGGCCGCGGTCGGCGTGGGCTGCCTGCTCGCGCTGGTCGTGTTCGGGAAGGCGGCGGTCAACCCGGAGGGCCGGGTCGACCCGGGCGCACTCGGCATCCTGGCCGCCGCGCCGGTCGTCGGGATGGTCGCGGTCGTGCTCTTCCTGGGCGGCACCCCGCTCGGCATGACGCTGCTGTCGCTGGTCGGCTATCCGCTGGTCGGGCTGGCGATCTGCGGGGCCGCCTACCGCCAGGCGCGTCTGCACGCGGCGAAGAACGGCCGGACGCCCCACCGCTCGCTGGCCGACGCCGCCCAGTATCTGGCCGTGGCGGTCATCGCCGCCCTGGTCATCACCGTGTCGGCCCGGGACCTGACCGGGCGCGGGCAGGCGGTGATCGTCGGGGCGGTGCTGATCGCGGCGATCCTGGTCGCCCGCCAGCTGCTGAGCCTGCGCGAGAACAAGGTCGCGCTGCACGGCATCCGGCGGCAGCAGGCCGAGCTGGAACGCCTCGCGCTCACCGACGCGCTCACGGGACTCCCCAGCCGTACGGGATTCGGGTTGGCGCTCGCCGAGCGCCTGGAGAAACCGGGCCCGGCCACCGTCTTGATGATCGACATCGACGACTTCAAGGACATCAACGACACGCTCGGCCCGTCCGCCGCCGACCAGCTGCTGCACCAGATCGGCCGGCTGCTGCGGGCGACCTGCGGCCCGGACGAGGTGGCGGCCCGGCTGGGCGGCGACGAGTTCGCCATCCTGGTCCCGAGTGCCGACCCGGTCACGGTCGAGGCGGCGGCGACCCGGTTCCAGCTGGCCGTGAGCCAGCCGGTGCGGGCCTCCGACCAGCAGCTGCTGCTGCACGCCAGCGTGGGTGTGGCCATCGCCGCGCCGGGCGAGAGCGCCGACGAGGTGCTGCGCAACGCCGACATCGCGATGTACGCGGCCAAGGAGTCGGGCAAGGCCTCGTGGGTGCGGTTCGAGCCCCGGATGCGGCAGGACATGGCCGACCACGCCCGGATGGCCGGCGAGTTGCACGAGGCGCTGGTCCGCGGCGGCGAGCTGCGGCTGCACTACCAGCCGGTCTTCGACCTGGTGACCGGCGAGATCGAGGGGGCCGAGGCGCTGGTCCGCTGGCAGCACCCGACCCGGGGGTTCATCTCGCCGGGCGAGTTCATCCCGGTCGCCGAGCGCTCGGGCCTGATCGTGCCGCTCGGCGCCTGGGTCCTGCGGGAGGCCTGCCGGGCGCTGGCGGCCAACCGGCAGATCGAGGCCATCAACGTCAACGTGGCCGTCCGCCAGCTGCGGGAGGCGACCTTCGTCGACGAGGTCGCCGCGATCCTCAGCGAGACCGGGCTGACCTCGCGCAACCTGATCCTCGAGGTCACCGAGTCGTCGGTGGTCGACGGCCGCCAGGTGCGGGAGACGCTGCAGGCGCTGCACGAGATGGGCGTACGCCTCGCGCTCGACGACTTCGGCACCGGCCAGTCGTCGCTGAGCCTGCTCCGCGCCTTCCCGGTCGACGTGCTCAAGCTCGACAAGTCGTTCGTCGACGGGGTGGCCGACGGCGCCGACCGGGGCCGGATCGCGGTCGCCGCGGCGGTCGCGCAGTTGGCCGAGCACCTCGGGCTCAAAGCGGTCGCGGAGGGGATCGAGAGCGAGGCCCAGCGGGAGCGTCTGCGCGCGATGGGTTACCGCTACGGCCAGGGCTTCCTGATGGGCAGGCCGATGCCGGAGCTGCCCACGGCACCGGCCCCGGCCGGTCGGCCGGCCACCGCCTGACCGCTGTTTCAGTCCCGCGCGAAGTCGCGGTGCTTGAGCTTGGCCCGGCGGCCGTCCGGATGATGCCAGACGATGCCCTCGAACTGGGGATGGGCCAGCAGCCAGGCCCGCAGGCCGGCGAAGTCGCGCGGGGTGTCGAGCACGTCGGCGTCGGCGTGCCGCACCAGCCGGTGGGTGGGCACGCGCTCCGGGTTGCCGTTGATGCGCGGGCCGATCAGCTCGTACGTGCCGGGCCGGCCGGCGGGAAGGGAGGCGGCCGCCTCGACGTGGCACGTCGCGTACGAGGAGTTGGCGATCGGCTCCCAGCCGACGGTCTTCCCGGTGACCTCGTCGGTGTCGACCGGGCGGTAGCCCGGCGGGCGCGGGCGGCCGGGGCGCACCTCGCGCCGCGCCCACCACACGCCGTCCTCGTCGAGCAGCACGCAGGTGCCGTCGTATTTGCGGGTCGGCGTGCCCTCGCCGTCGAGCACCCACCGGCATTGCGGGTGCACCTCGTCGAGCGTGCGCCCGCGGTCGGCCGGGTCGCGCAGGAACACCGTGGGGATCTTGTTCACGGCTTTATCAAATCAAAGCGGGCAAGGGCTTTTCCGGCCGGAAAAGCCCTTGCCCCGGGGGTCAGCTTCCGGTCGCGGTCACCGTGGGTGCGGCGTTACTGCCGGTGTACGTGCCCTGGAAGCCGAACGACGCCGAGCCGCCGGGGGCGATCGCGCCGTTGTAGCCGACGTTGGTCGCCGTGACCGCGGCGCCGGACTGGGTGACCGTGCCGTTCCAGGAGTTGGTGATCTTCTGGCTGCCGGCGTAGGTCCAGGTGACCTTCCAGCCCTTGGTCGCCGTGGTGCCGGTGTTGTTGACGGTGACCGTGGCGGTGAAGCCGCTGCCCCAGTCATTGTCGACGTGGTAGGTCGCGGTGACCGTGCCGGTGCCCGGGTTGCCCCCGCCGCCGGCCGGGGTGGTCACGCTGACCGCCGACGAGGCCGCCGAGATGTTGTTCGCCGCGTCGCGGGCCTTGACCGTGTACGAGTACGCCGTCGACGCGGTCAGCCCCGAGTCGGTGTACGACGTCGTGGTGGACGTGCCGACCTGGGTGCCGCCCCGGAAGATCAGGTAGCCGGCGACGGCGACGTTGTCGGTCGACGCCGTCCAGGTCAGGGCGACCGACGACGAGGAGGACGCGGTGGCCTTGAGCGCCGTCGGGACGCTCGGCGCCGTGGTGTCGGTCGGCGGCGGGTTGGTCGTGCCGCCCCCGCCGAACAGCTCCGAGTAGACGGCGAACGCCATCGCGATGTCGGCCTGGGCCCAGAACCGGTGGTAGGTGAAGGACGGCACCGCGCCGCCGTTGAGGTAGGCCTGGACCTTCGGGAAGTCCGGGTCGTTCTTGTAGAACGAGCGGATCGACAGGAACGTCGAGCTCGAGTTGATCGTGTCGCCGTTGGGCATCTTCCCGGTCCAGCCGGACGGGACGTAGACCTTGTCGTTGAACCGGCTGTAGTCGGTGCGGGTCTCGGCGATCGCGATGCCCTTGGTGTCGGTGTGCGCCGACAGGGCGTCGAGCAGGTTCTTGCCGAGGGTCTGGGCGGCCGTGTTGCTGGTCGCGGCGGCGTAGTAGAGCAGCGCCTTGACCAGGCCGCCGGCCACGCCGACGTCGGTGCCGGTCTCGGCGACGGTGACGTGCAGGCCGGAGTTGCTGCCGGGGCTGGCCGCGTTCCAGGTGTCGGGCTGGCCGGTCCAGGAGAGCGTCGACGGGATCGCGAACGTGCCGCCGGTGCCGACCGTGGTGTGCGCCGAGACCCAGGTGACCCACTTGTCGAGGATCGGCTTGATCTTGGCGTCCTTGGTCAGGTAGTAGTACTCGGCCCAGCGCTCCATGCCCCAGACCTGCATGCCGAACCAGTTGTTGGACGGCGGGTCGTGGTAGACCGGCTCCCAGTCGTAGAACATGCCGTAGAAGGTGGGGGTGCCGGCGGGCGGCGTGCCGTACTGGCCGTCCCAGCTGTTGGTGGCGCCGCCGGCGATGCCGCCGTCGGGCGACTGCAGCCACTGGAGGAACTCGATCTGCCGGGTCAGGCTGGTCGCCCAGTCCGACTTGGCGGTCGGGCCCTTGGGGGCGATCGCGGTCTCGGCCGACAGGGCGTACGCGGCGACCGGGTTCTGGTAGCCGTGGTGGGCCGAACCGTCGCCGATGCGCCACGCCCAGCCGCCGCCCGGCTCGGCGCCGCCCCACGCGTAGTACCAGCCGAGCAGGTAGTGCTGCGAGTTGCGGCCGGATCCGGCCGAGCACGCGGTCGCGCCGACGCAGTTGCCGATCTTCTTGAAGTACTTGTCGAACATCGCGTAGCGCAGGTAGTCGCCCATCTTGGCGGCCTTGGCCACCGAGGCGGAGACCGCGCTCGCGTTGCCCTGGGCCGACGCCCACCGGTAGGCCCAGTAGGCGGCCTGGATGGCGCGCGCGTCGGCGTCCGGCGCGTTGGTGTACTTCCACTGCTTGGAGTAGCTGGTGTCCTTGACGAACAGGTCCAGGTAGCCGTTGGTGCCGCCGTACGTCATGAGGTCGGTGCACGGCTGCGGGACGGTCTCCCAGACCGACTCCTGCGAGCCGCGCTGGTAGCTGTTGATGTAGCAGGGGCCGGAGGCGGTCGGGCCCTGCTCGGCACCGGTGCCGGCCTTGTTGCCGTAGCCGTAGACGTTGTCCACGTCCATCAGCCAGTGCATGGCGTAGATGTCGGAGGTGCCGTAGGCCGAGCTGAGCTCGCCGGCGATCGGGTCGGCGCCGACCGACACCGAGGTGTCGATCTGGCTCGGGTACTTCGACGGGTCGGGCCACTCCGGGATGTACGACGCGGGCGCGCTCGCGTTGTACGACGAGTTGCTCGGCTGGTCCACGGTCTGCGGGATGATCGACTTCTCGGCGACCGCCCAGGCGTTGTTGAACGGCGCCCAGTCGCCGGTCACCCGGCCGTAGGTCGCCTCGAGCCACATCCAGTAGCTGAACGCCTCGGAGGTGGTCTCGTGGCCGTGGTCGGGCGCCTCGACCATCAGGGTCTCGACCGAGTGGTAAGGCACGCCGCTGGAGTGGAAGTAGCCGTTCGCCGAGCTCTTGATCTTGTTGTACTGGTCCAGGAACTTCTGCGCGTACTCGTCGGTGGCCGCCGCGACTGCGGCGCGAGTCGCGGATTCGTCCTTGGCCGCGTTCGCGATGCTCGGGCTGACGGCCAGCCCGACCACCGCGCCGCCGGCCGCGGTCACGAACCCTCTCCGGGACAACGGAGCCATTAAGTCCTCCTCGGGTGGTTGCGATGCCACCGACCCCGGCACGGTCAAGCTTGGGAGCGGACGCCCGAAACGCCGATGCAACATCGACGCGAATCATTACATGGGAGCGCTCCCAGGAACAAGAGTGCGAACTGACCCCGGCACGACCCCAGGCGTCAGTGCTTGTTCTTGATGACGAAGTAGGAGCCGCGGATCGTGCCGGCCAGCTTCGACTTCTGCCGGGCGAACTTGAACGCGCCCAGCTCCTCCGGAACGTCCATCCCGTCGGCGAGCTTGAACCCGACCGCCCGCTTGCCGCCGTCGTCGATCGTGTACATCACGTTGATCGACAGGCCGTTCTCGTAGAAGACGTAGGCCATCCGGATGCCCTCGACCTCGAACGCGGTCGCCTCGAGCGGCCGGGAACCGATGACGATGCCACGCTCCTGTTCGAGGATGCCGCTCACCCAGTCGACGGCCGCCCGGGCGTCGCTCGCGGGCTCGACCGTGAACACGTGGCCGTACTTGTTCCTGAAGTAGCGGGCCTCGTTCGCCCGCAGGCCGGCGAGCGCGGCCGCGACCGGCGACGATTCCAGGCCGGCCGTCGACACGGTCTCGAAGTCCACGACGTAGGACATTCGTCGAACATACCCGCGCATTACGGCAGGCACCTTCACATATAGAAGCTTCCGTATGTAACGTCAGGCCATGGGTCACCGTCTCGCTGTTGTTCTCGCCGCTCTCGCCCTGCCGCTGGCCGCCACCGGGGCCCCGGCTCAGGCGGCACCCACCACGGTGCCGCTCGGCAACGTCATCCCGGCCCCGGTCGAGGTACACCCCGGCGGCTCGCCCTTCCGGCTGACCGACCGCACCGTCATCGAGGCCCCGTCCGCCGCGCGCACCGTCGCCGACCGCCTCGAAGAGGCCCTCAAACCGGCCACCGGGTTCCGGCTCCCGATCATCGGTCGCGCTTCTTCCCGTACGCCCGTGATCGCGCTCAGACTCAGCGGCCCCGCCACCGGTTACCGCCTCACCTCGGGCCACGACCGGATCACCATCGAGGCGCGCACCGCCGAGGGCCTGTTCGACGGGGTGCAGACGCTGCGCCAGCTGCTCCCGGCCGCGATCGACGCGCGCACCCCGCAGAGGCGGGACTGGGCGGTCGCCGGCGGCACGATCGTCGACCACCCGAGGTACGCCTACCGCGGCGCGATGCTCGACGAGGCCCGCCACTTCCACACGCCGGACGAGGTCAAGCAGTACATCGACGAGATCGCCCGCTTCAAGGTCAACTACCTGCACCTGCATCTCGCCGACGACCAGGGCTGGCGCATCCAGATCGACTCGTGGCCCCGGCTGACCCGGATCAGCGGCGGCGCGGGCACCGGCGTCGACGGGGTCGGCGGCGGCTACCTGACCAAGGCCGACTACAAGGATCTGGTCCGTTACGCGGCCGCCCGCTACGTCACGATCGTCCCCGAGATCGACATGCCCGGGCACGTCAACGCCGCGCAAGTCGCCTATCCCGCGCTGACCTGCGACGGGGTGGCTCCCCCGCCGCGCACGGACACCGAGGTCGGCTACAGCTCGCTGTGCACCTCCAAGGAGATCACGTACCGGTTCGCCGAGGACGTCATCCGCGAGATCGCCGCGATCACCCCGGGCCCCTACATCCACGTCGGCGGAGACGAGGCGCACGCGACCGCGCCGGCCGACTACGTGGCGTTCGAGCAGCGGGTGCTTCCGCTGGTCGCCAAGTACGGCAAGATCGCGTACGGCTGGCACCAGATCGCCCAGGCGCCGGCCGCGAGCAGGGCGGTGGCCCAGTTCTGGGGCACCGACGACACCGACGCCGACCTGGTCGCCGCCGTGAAGACCGGCACCAAGGTCGTCATGTCACCGGCCAACCAGGCCTACCTCGACATGAAGTACACCGAGGACACGCCGCTCGGGCAGGACTGGGCGGCGCTCATCGAGGTGCACGACGCGTACGGCTGGGACCCGGCCACCCGGGTGGCCGGCGTGCCCGCCTCGGCGGTGCTCGGGGTCGAGGCGCCGCTCTGGTCGGAGACCCTGCGCAGCCTGGCCGACATCCAGTACATGGCCTTCCCGCGCCTGCCCGCCATCGCGGAACTGGGCTGGTCGGCCAGCTACAGCTGGGACTCGTTCCGGGCCCGGCTCGGCACCTACGGCCCGCGCTGGGACCGCCAGGGCGTGAACTTCTACCGCTCGCCGCAGATCGACTGGTCCTAGGTTCAGCCCGCCGGGCGGAGGTTGCCGACGGCGTCGTCGACCAGAGTGGCCAGGTCGGCGCGGTGCTCGGTGATCTCCGCCCCGGAGTTCACCGGCTGCCGGAACCAGACCTGGATGAGCAGCTCGACGTTGCAGAGTAGGCGTCGAGCAGGAGGCCGCCCTGGCCGTCGGTGATCGCCCGGGCCCCGTCGGCCAGGCCGGGGAACACGGTCGACCCGGCCGTCGGCCTCGCCTTGGCGGCGGCGATCCGCTGGAGCAGCAGCGAGCGCCCGTGGGCCGCGAGGGCCGGGTCGCGGTCGCCATCCCCGTGACAAGAAAGATCGAAAGGCACCGCAGCCTGACGACATGCGCAAGTCACCTCTCCGGGGGAATCCGCGGCCGGATCGAGGATGTCGCACAAACCGGGCCGGACTCGTGTTCATGGTCTGCCCAGAATGGCCGGAGTGGTCGTCCGTCGTGGACACGCCAGGCACGGCGGACGACCCGCGAGGGGTGATGCGGAGCGGGTTTTCGCAGGTCAGCGGGCTCGGATGACGACGATGGTCAACACGACAATTAGGCGTGTAGGGTACAACCCGCATAGATGCTGATACCTCGCGCTTCAGGGCAAGAAACGGAAACGGGAGCACTGGCGCCTCAAGGGGGATCGATAGGGTGAACTGGATACCCGGGTGGCTTCGTCGTCACGAGCCGGGCCCACCGCCAGAGGAAGAGAGTGAGCCGCCGGTCGTTCAGCAACCGCCGATCGCGCCGCCGCCGTTCGCCCTCCACGACCCGTGGCGGCCGCTGGCCAGCGAGTTCGCGCTGCGGCTGCTGACGCTGACCTGGGAGGCGGTCCACTACATCGGGCAGGCCGAGGAGGCCGAGCCCGACCCCGAGCGCCGCAACCTGCTGTTCCGCATCGACCACGCGGTCACCCGCACCCGGCGGCTGGCCGAGAACCTGCGGGTGCTCACCGGCGAGACGGTCGAGGACCCCGACCAGCAGACCACCACGCTGCAGGATGTGGTGCACGCGGCGGGCGCCCCGGCCGAGCACTACGAGCGGCTGCACTTCGGGCCGATCATCGACCTGGCGGTGGCCGCGGTCGCCGCCGACGACGTCATCCGCATCCTCACCGAGCTGGTCGACAACGCCGACCGCTACTCGCCGCCGACCGAACCGGTCAACGTCTCGGCCCACCTGACCGGCGACGGCGACGTGCTGGTGCGGGTCGAGGACAGCGGCATCGGGCTCAACCCGGCCCAGGTGCCGTGGTTCGACCACGTGCTCTCCGGCGAGGCCCGGGGCGAGGGCGACGAGCTGCAACCGGCCCACGTCGGGCTTCCGGTGGTCGCGGTGCTCACCCGGCGGCACCGGAGCCTTCGCGTACGGCTGAGCCCGCGCCGCCCTCGCGGCACCGTCGCGATGTTGCTGATCGGAGCCGACCTGATCTGCGAGATCCCGCACGCGGGCACACCGTCCCTGACCGCCCAGCAGTTCCCGCCGCGGCACGCGCAGAACTCGGCGGCGGCCCGCATGGCGCCGCCCTCGCCGCGGCCCCGGCCGGCGATCCCGATGCAGCAGTCGGCCCCGAACGCGATGCCGATCCGGCCGCCGGTCACGGGAGCCGAGCCGACCGTGATGCTCCCCCAGCACCAGCCGGGGGTCTATCCGGTCGCCGGTCAGACGGTCATGCCGGCCGACCGGCCGACCGCCGAACCGACCGTCCGCCGGGCCACACCCCCGATGCCCCGCCGGGTGCCGGGCAGCGTCCGCGGCGCGCAGCCCGCGGCCGAGGAGCCGGCGATCCCGGCCGCCCCGCACACCACCGCGTGGCCGGACGACGCCGCCGCGTTCAACTCCGGCGTCGATGCCGCCCGCGCGCACTTCTCCGACTAAGGACCGTGATGACTGACTACGGCTATCCCACCGGCGCCGACAAACTCGACGTCTCCTGGTTGATCGACCAGCTCGTCGGCGAGGTCCCGACCATCACGTACGTCGTCCTGGTCTCGGCCGACGGCCTGCACCTGGCGTCGGCCGGCCACCTCGACCGGGACCGGGCGGAGAGCGCGGCCGCCCTGGCCTCCGGGTTCCTCAGCATCACCGGCCAGTTCGGGCACGTGTTCCGGCTCGGCGCGGCCCCGGAGAACCTGAGCGTCCGCTATCCCGGCGGCCACCTGGCGTTCCTGCGGATCGACGACCAGGCGGGCGAGTTCGTGGCCGCGCTGATCGTGGCGGCCACCCCGCAGACCCAGCTGGCCGGCCTCGGCTATGCGATGACCCGGTTCAGCCAGGCGGTCGGGCACGCGCTCACCCCGGAGATCCGGCACGGTCTCCACCAACGCACCCTGCCCCAGCCGGCGCACTGATCGGAGCATGCACCATGGCTACGTGGAACGGGCCGCACTGGAAGGTGCGCCCGTACATGACCGGCAAGGCCCGCAACAGCAGCCGCCGGCACCAACTGCTGATCCATACCCTCGTGTCGACCGGCAACCGCTTCGATCCGCTGCTGGCCGCGAGTCTGGCCCCGGCCACCCGCCGGCTCTACGAGCGGGCCCAGGACATGTGCTCGATCGCCGAGCTGTCCGCGTTCAGCGGGCTGTCCCTCGGCGTCACCCGGGTGCTCATCGGTGACCTGCTCAAACTCGGCCAGTTGGTGATCCACGACGATCGCCGCATGTCGGCCCCCCAACAGGACGTCCAACTTCTGGAGAGACTTCGTGCCGGGCTTCTCAAGCTCACCTGACGTGCCGGGCCGGCAGATGACGTCCGCGAAGATTGTGATCGCGGGCGGGTTCGGCGTCGGCAAGACGACCTCGGTGGGCGCCATCTCCGAGATTCCACCGATCAAGACCGAGTCGTGGATGACCGCGGCGACCGAACACATGGACCGGCTCGACCCGGGCACCGGCAAGACCACCACCACGGTGGCGATGGACTTCGGCCGGGTCACCATCGACGAGGCGCTGGTCCTCTACCTGTTCGGCACCCCGGGCCAGCCGCGGTTCTGGACGATGTGGGACGACCTGGTCCGGGGCGCGGTCGGCGCGCTGGTGCTGGTCGACACCCGCAACCTGGAGTCCTCGTTCGCGGCGGTCAACTACTTCGAGCACGACGCCGGGGTGCCGTGGGTGGTCTGCGTCAACCTGTTCGACAACGTGGCGACCCATCCGCTGGACGAGGTGCGGGACGCGCTGAGCCTGCCCGCCCACATCCCGTTGCTGGCCACCGACGTACGGGAGAGCCGCAACGTGGCGCGGGCCCTGCTCGCGGTCGTCGACCACGCCCGGGATCGGGTGGGCCCGCTGGCCATCGCGGCCCACTAGCCGTTGGTAAAAGGAGGCAAATCTTGCGCAACATCCTCATCGTCGGAGCCGGGCAGGCCGGTCTACAGCTCGCTTTGAGTTTGCGAGCCGAGGGCTACGACGTGACGCTCATGTCGGCCCGGACGCCGGACGAGATCCGCACCGGCTGGCCCACGTCGACGCAGGCGATGTTCGACCTGGCCCTGTCGTCCGAGCGGGCCTATCAGCTCGACGGGTGGCAGTCCCAGACCCCGCAGATCCAGGGTCTGCACGTCGTGCTGTCGGCGCCCCCGGGCGAGATGGCCTTCGGCGCGCCCTGCCCGCTCGACGCGCCGGCCCAGTCGGTCGACCAGCGGGTGAAGATGGCCCAGTGGCTGCTCGACGCCGAGGACCGCGGCGTCGAGGTGATCTACAACTCGGTGACCACCCAGGACCTCGACGCCCTGACCCAGCTCGGGCGCTACGACCTGACGATCGTGGCGGCCGGCAAGGGCGAGCTGGTGGCGATGTTCGACCGCGACGACAACCGGTCGGTGTTCACGTCGCCGCAGCGGGGACTGGCCGTCTCGTACGTCCACGGCCTCGCGCCGGATCCCCGCTGGCCGGTCCCCCACGTGGGTTTCCACGCCATCCCCGGCCTGGGCGAGCTCTTCGTCATCCCCGGCCTGACCAACAGCGGGCCGTGCGACATCCTGTTCTGGGAGGCGGTGCCGGGCGGGCCGCTCGACCGGTACGCCGACGCGGTCGGCCGGATGGCGCCCCAGCTGCACCTGCAGATCACGCTCGAACTGATCCAGGAATACCTGCCCTGGGTCCACGAGCGGGCGGGCGCGGTCGAGCTGACCGACGCCAAGGCGACGCTGCACGGGCGTTACACGCCGACGATCCGGCGGCCGGTCGCCCACCTGCCGGGCGGCGGGCGGGTGCTCGGCCTGGCCGACGTGGTGATCGCCAACGACCCGATCACCGGACAGGGCTCCAACACCGCGGCCAAGGCGGCCGACTACTACCTGAAGTCGATCCTGGCCCGGGGCGGCCACCCGTTCGACGAGACGTGGATGAACGCGACGTTCGAGGGCTTCTGGACCGCCCACGGCGCCGCGGTGACCGGCTGGACCAACGCCATGCTCCAGCCGCTGCCTCCGCACGTGCAGCAGTTGCTGGGCGCGGCGGCCGGCAACCAGGACGTCGCGCGGCGGTTCGCCAACGGCTTCTCCGACCCCAACGACTTCGGCAACTGGCTGATGGACCCGGACAAGGCGACGGCCTATCTCGCCGAGGTCTGCGCGGCCTAGATTCCAGGCCGGGCGGCCATGTCGAGCCGCCCGGCATCGCGCGCCGTCGACCGGCCGGGCGCGCCGGGTTGATCTATATACTCACCGGCGATGGTCGACTTCGAGCTAGCTGTCCAGGATCCGCCGGGTTTGACGATCGCGGCCCGTCTCGGGGTCGACCGCATCGAGCTGTGCTCGGCGCTGCCGGTCGGCGGCGTCACCCCCTCGCTCGGCCTGGTCGAGACCGCGGTCGCGATGCCCGGGATGCCGCCGGTGCACGTGCTCGTGCGGCCCCGGCTGGGCGGCTTCGACTACTCGCCGGACGAGGTCGCGCTGATCCTGCGGGACGTGCGGCACGTCCTGGCAGCAGGCGCGGCCGGGGTGGTGATCGGCGGGGTGCGCGACGGCCGGGTCGACCAGGACCTGGTCCGGCGAGTGCTCGACGTCGCGGCCTCCTGCCCGGTCACGTTCCACCGTGCGTTCGACACGCTGAGCGACCCGGCGGGCGCGATCGGCACGCTGGCTGCGCTGGGCGTACGCCGCATTCTCACCTCGGCGGGCGCCGCCTCGGTGGCCGACGCGCTGCCTTTTCTGGCCGAGCTGGTCGCCGTCGCCGGCGACCGCATCGAGATCATGGCCGGTGGGGGCGTACGCCCGGACGACGTCGAGAAGATCGTCCGCACCGGCGTTCCCGCCATCCACGCCTCGGCCAAACGCACCGTCCCGTCGGCCGTCGGCGTGACGCTGGGCACGGCCGCCCGGGCCGGCGAGAGCGGCTTCGAGACCACCGACGAGGCCGCGGCGGCCCGCATCATCGCCGCCCTCCGAGCGTGACCCTCGTCATGCCGCCCGCCGTCCACAACTGACGGTCCAGCGCGCCTGCCTCCGGTTTCCCCTGTCGGCCGCCCAGCCGTCTTCTCCTGTTCGCCGAATCCGCCGCGATCCTCCCGTTTGGGTGTCATCTTCATGGGTAATCGTGGCCAGCGGTTGTTACTCGAGGGGGAGGACGCAATCCAGGTGGACGACGAGGATCTGCTCGCCCGGGTCCAGCACCGCGGCCGGCTTCACGGCCGCAACGAATCCCGCCGCGCGGTGTGCGCGGTGGTCGAGGCACTCGGGGAGTTCCTCTCCGCCCGAGCGTTCCACCTACTGGCCGAACAGTTACCGCTCCCGGTCCGTCACCGTCCGCCGGCCGACCCGGCCGTGCCGACCTCCCGCACCTTCCTGGCCGGGATCGCCCGGCGCCTGCTGATGGACGGCCCGGACGCCGCGTTCACCGCCCGGATCGTCCTCGAGGAGCTGAACGCCACCGGCCGGGTCATCACCCCCGCCCGCTTCGCGCACCTGGTCGCGCCCGACCTGCGCCCGCTGCTGGGCGCCCGCCGCGCCCCGGTCACCGCCAGCGAGACCAACCCGGCCCCGCGCCGCGTCATCCGCGTCACTCCCGCCCCGGTCCGCCCCGTTACGGCCCGGCCCGCGACCCCGCCCGCGGTTCCCACCGCCGCCGCCTCGGCCACCGGGGCCGGCCGGTAAACCGGCCGCTGTTCCGCCGCCGCCGTCTCGGCCAGCCGGGCCCGGGCGGTAAGCCGGCCGCTGTTCCGCCGCCGCCGTCTCGTCCATCCGGGCCGGGCGGTGAACCGGCCGTCCGGTCAGCGCTGTAACGCGATGACGGCCGCCGGGCAGCGGTCCACCGCCTCCTGAACGGCCGCCCGGGAGTCCTCGGGCGGCGACTCGTCGAGCACCACCACGACGGCCTCGTCCGGATCCTGGTCGAAGACCGACGGGGCGATCAGCGCGCAGTTGCCCGCCCCGATGCAGCGGTCCCGGTCGACGGTGACCTTCACGACCAGGCCACCGGCAGTTCGACCGGGCCGCGGACGACGCTGTCGCGCTTCCACTCGATCTCGGAGACCGGCACCGCGAGCCGCAGCGCCGGCACCCGGGTGGCCAGAGCCGCCAGCACCGTGTTGAGCTCCATGCGGGCGACCTGCTGGCCGACGCAGGCGTGGGCGCCGTGCCCGAAGCCGATGTGCGGCCCCGGCCTGCGGGCGATGTCGAGCACGTCGGCGTCCGGGTAGAGCGCCGCGTCCCGGTTGCCCGACTGCACGGCCACGACCACGTAGTCGCCGGCCCGGATCTCCTGGTCGCCGAGCCTGGTGTCCTCGGTCGCCTGCCGCAGCAGCCCGGTGCCCACCCCCAGGTAGCGCACCAGTTCCTCGGTCGCCGGCACCGCCAGCGCCGGGTCGGCGACCAGCTTGTCCCACTCCCCCGGCGTGTTCAGCAACGCCACCAGGCCAAACGTGATCATCGAGGCGGTGGTGTCGAAGCCGGCGATCAGCAGCGCGGCGTTCATCTCGACCAGTTCGGCGTCGGTGAGCGGGCGGTCGCTGCTCTCGCCCTGCAGGATCATGCGGCTCAGCACGTCGTCGCCCGGCGCCGCCCGGCGCGACACCACGGCCTGATGGAGGTAGCCGAACAGCGGCTCGAGCGCCGCCCGCAACTCGACCGCGGTCGTCGACGTCGTGAACAGCGCCTGCGCCGCGTTGCGCAGCAGATAACGCTGGCCGGGCGGCACCCCGATCAGCTCGGCGATCACCTCGGTCGTGATCGCGGTGGAGAACGACGCGTGCAGCGGATAGGGCTGGGGCGACGCCAGCATCCGGGTGATCGCCCGGTCGGTGATGTCCTCGACCAGCGGCTTGAGTTCGCCGAGCCGCCGCGCGTGCGAGACCTGGGGCGCGAAGTTGCGCCGGATCCGCACGTGCTCCGGGCCGTCCCGGCGGGTGAAGCTGTCCGGTTCCGACTCCGGGTCGAAGGCGGCCAGCATGTGCGAGGCCTGACCGGGCCGGGCCGAGAACCGGCGGCCGTCGCCGAGCACCTCCCGCACCCCGGCATAGTCGGAGACCAGCCAGGCGGTCAGCCCGGTCGGGCAGGCGACCTGGACGACCTGCGAGCCGGGCCGGGACAACGAGGGCGCCGGCTCGAAGGGCAGTTCCCATTCGCGCGGAAGCGGCAGGGCGGGCACAGACATCGCATCCTCCACTTTGGGTAGTCAAAGTCACACCTTAAGTGAAGGGGTCGATCCATGGGGTTCCCGGCCGTGCCAGATGGGCCGAGAGCCAGTCGAACGCGGACGCCCTCCACCCTGCCCGGGCGATCCCACGCGACCGCCAGCAGAACCGCGACGCCGACCACGCCCACCAGCACCGGCTGATCGATCCTCATCACCCACCCGCCAGCCGCGCGCCTGTCGAGTGCCTTCTCCCGGTCAGCCCGCCGGCCGCATGGCCGCCGGCTGAG
>NZ_JBFBAD010000042.1:71944-82278 GCF_040682075.1 Actinoplanes sp. NPDC051411
GGCGGCGGCTGAGGGCGGCGGCTGAGGGCGGCGGCTGAGGGCGGCGGCTGAGGGCGGCGGCTGAGGGCGGCGGCTGAGGGCGGCGGCTGAGGGCGGCGGCTGAGGGCGCATGGCACCCACCGGGAGCCGGAGCGCGGGCTGCAGCGACTGACCGGTCTGTGCGGCCGCGGACTGCGCGAAGCGCGGCCCACCGCGCGGCCTCGATCCAAGCCGAGCCGGCCGGACCGGTCAGGCGGGCCACGGGCACATTTCCGGCTGGTGGAAGCCTTCCGGCGGCGACGGCGTGCCGGGGCCGCCCGCACCACGGCGAAGGCCACCGACCCCAACCGGGCGTGCGCCTCCGGCGATCAAGACCTCGCCGGCGAGCCGGGCCGGGGCGCTATCGGCGAGCCGGGCCGGGGCGCTGTCGGCGAGCCCAGCCGCGAGCGCCGCCGGGCGTGCGCCGCGGCCGCCCGCGACGCCTCAGCCGTGCTCCCGGCCAGCAGCAGCACCACCGGGTAGGGCGCCGACGGCCGGTCCCGGTAGTCGCGGGGCAGCAGCACGGCGCGGCGTCGCGGCCAGGTGCCACGACGCGAGGGCGGCCGGGCGCCCGGGCAGCGCCGACCGGCACGGCCGTCGTGACGATCAGGGGCAGACCGGTCAGTCTCGTGCGGCCGACCCGCGGGACGGGAGAAACGCCTCGGCGCTGAGCAACCGGGAAGCACAGGTAGCGGGGTGCCGGTCGAGCTGGTATTTGGCGTGGCCCGGTGGAGCGACCCGATCTGCCACAGCCGGGACGTCCGTTGGAGGAACCGGTGCCGGATCCGCAGCCGCGAGCAGGAACCCTGGGGAGGGACGTCAGAGCTCCGTTTCGCGCCGCCGCTCGGCGATCTCCCAGGCGTAGACGTGCTGCCGGATGACCCGGGCCACCTGCTCGGGCGTACGGAACGTCAGGATCACGTGGTGGCCCGGTTCGGCCTCGGCCGCGCGTACGGTATGAACCGCTCCCTCGACCGCGACGTCTCCGGCACCCAGGGTGACCCACGCCTGCATTTTGTCGCCGACCTTCATCGAGGCCGGGTTCGCCACCCAGCAGCGCAGCCCGCCCTCGCTGATGTCGAGCAGGCGGCCGTTGACGCGCTGGTCCTCGTCGCTCGACAGCTCGACCGACGCGCCGCCCCCGCCGCGCACGAACTCGCGCCGGTTGCTGATCACCGGGGCCGCGATCGGCTCGAGCACCCAGCGGTAGGGCGACTCCTCGATCTCGACCAGCCGGCACGGCAGGATGATGCGGGCGCGCGGCTGGGCCCAGAAGACCTCGACGATCTGGCCCGGCTTCGGGGTGTCCTGCTCGCTGGTCTCGAGCGGGGCGGTCACGCTCAGCGTCCCACCGTCGATCGACTCGAGGCGGGAGCGGTAGTTCACCCCTTCGGCGTGCACGACGTACATCGCGGTTCCGATGCGAGGCAGCTCGGCCACGGCAGACCTCCTGGGGATAGGTGTTCGACTTCCGTGCGAACCCTTCGGCGAACCGGCCCCCGACCTGAGAACTCCCGGGCCACGACCTACGGGAAATCCGCCCGGCGGCGGCTCCTCTTTCCGTACGCCCGCAATTGCCCCGGCGCTCCCCGACGTCCCGCTCGGGTTGTTCCGCGCGGGCCGGTCGGCGCGGGGCGCAACCACGCCGTCCCTCACCGGCCCGCGGCGGAGATGGTTCAGACGGGTTCGAGTACCGGGTCCACCTCCGTCCACAGTGCCGACTCGGCCGAGCGGGCCACCGCGTCCAGCACCAGCTGGACCTGGAGTGCGTCCGCGAACGACGGTGCCGGGTCCCGTCCGGCGCCGATCGCCTCGAGGAGGTCGCGGATCTCGTGGGTGAACGAGTGCTCGTAGCCGATCCCGTGTCCCGGCGGCCACCAGGCCGACATGTAGGGGTGTTCCGGCTCGGTGACCAGGATGCGGGTGAAGCCCTGCTCGGGGCCGGGCCGGGTGGCGTCGTAGAACTCGAGCTCGTTCATCCGCTCGAAGTCGAACGCCAGCGACCCCAGCGAGCCGTTGATCTCGACCCGCAGGGCGTTCTTGCGGCCGGTCGCGAAGCGGGTCGCCTCGTAGGTGGCGACCGCCCCGCCGTCGAGCCGGGCCAGGAACAGCGCCGCGTCGTCGACCGTCACCTCGCCGACCGAGTCCGTCGCCGTCGCCGACAGCCCGGCCGAGGCGGACGGGAGCGGGCGCGACTTGACGAAGGTCTCGGTCAGCGCGGTCACCGAGGTGATCGACTGGCCGGTGACGAACTGGGTCAGGTCGACGATGTGGGCGCCGATGTCGCCCAGCGCGCCCGAGCCGGCGACCTCCTTGCGCAACCGCCAGACCAGCGGGAACGACGGGTCGACGATCCAGTCCTGCAGGTAGTGGGCGCGTACGTGGCGGACCCGCCCGATCCGGCCGGACGAGATCAGGTCCCGCATGAGGGCGACCGCCGGGACGCGCCGGTAATTGAAGCCGCACATCGTACGTACGCCGGAAGCGGAAGCCGCCGCCGCCGCGGCCGACGCCATCTCCCGGGCCTCGGCCACCGTGTTGGCCAGGGGTTTCTCGCAGAGCACGTGCTTGCCCGCGGCGAGCGCGGCCAGAGCGATCTCGGCGTGGGTGTCGCCCGGGGTGCAGATGTCGATCAGGTCGATGTCGTCCCGGGTGATCACCTCCCGCCAGTCGGTCGCGGAGGAGTCCCAGCCGAGACGGTCGGCGGCGGCCTCGACCGCCACCGGGTCCCGGCCGCACACCACCGACATGCGCGCCCGCAGCGGCAGGTCGAACGCGTGGTTGACGGTGCGCCAGGCCTGCGAGTGGGCGGCGCCCATGAACGCGTAGCCGACCATGCCTACGCGCAGTGGATGCGACACACGTGCCTCCTAGAAGCCGGTCTTGGCGTACTTCGCGGCGTTGTCCTTGGTAATCGTCTCCGACGCGAGCGTGATTTCCTTCGGAACCTGCAGTTCGACCAGGTCGCTCATGCCCTTGCCCTGGCCGATCAGCCGGGCCAGCGAGATCGCCGACGAGGCCATCGACGGGCTGTAGGTGACGGTCGCCTTGAGCACGCTGTTGTCGGCCGTGATGGCGTCGATCGCGGCCTTGGAACCGGCGCCGCCGACCATGAAGAACTCGCTGCGGTTGGCCTGCTTGATCGCGGCCAGCACGCCGATGCCCTGGTCGTCGTCGTGATTCCACAGCGCGTCCATCTTGGGCAGGGCCTGCAGCAGCGCGGTCGCCGCGGCCTGGCCGGAGTCGGCGGTGAACTCGGCCGGGCGCCGGTTGGCGACCTTGAATCCGTAGCGGGTGAGCGCGTCCTTGAAGCCCTGGCTGCGCTCCTGGGTGAGCTCGAGCGAGTCGATGCCGGGGATCTCCCCGATGACCGGGTTGCTGATCCCCTTGGCCTTGAGCTGGTCGCCGATGTAGGCGCCGGCGGCCAGGCCCATGCCGTAGTTGTCGCCCTTGATCTGCAGCCGGTAGGCCCCCTGGGACGGAAACGCCCGGTCCAGGTTGACCACCGGGATGCCGGCCCGCATGGCCTGCAGTCCGGCCGCGTCGAGCTCTTTGCCGTCGTAGGGCAGCATCACGATCACGGTCGGTTTCTGGGCGACGAGCGTAGAGATCGCGGCTCTTTGAGCCGCCGCGTCGGCGCCGGCTTCGACCGGCTTCAGCTCCACGTCACCGTACGCGGCGGCCTGCGCCTTGGCGTTGTTGGTGATCGCGGCGATCCACCCGTGGTCGGCGGCCGGCGCGGAGAAGCCGATGACCACCTTCGTGCCGGTGGCGGCGTTCGGGTTGTCGCTCGTGTCGGTCTTCACCTGGGCGGTGTTCTGGGGTTCGTTGCTGGTGCAGGCGGCGAGCAGAGCGGTGGCGCCGACGGCCCCGAAAACTATCTTCCTTCGTGACGGCATGGCAGGTCCTAACGCTTGAGGAGGTTGGTCAGGGACCGGTAACGGAACTGCTGGACCAGAACGGCGGCGACGATGATGCCGCCCTTGACCATGTTCTGGACCTCGGTGGAGAGGTTGTTGATCGCGAACAGGTTCGTGATCGTGGAGAACACCAGCACCCCGAACAGGGCGCCGACGATGGTGCCGCGGCCGCCCGAGAGCAGGGTGCCGCCGATGATCGCCGCGGCGATGGCGTCGAGCTCGTAGAGGTTGGCCATCGCGGCCTGGGCGCTGGTCGCCTGCGAGGTCAGCATGATCGCGCCGAGCCCGCAGCACAGGCCCGAGATCGCGTAGAGCAGGACGGTGTGCAGCTTGACGTTGATGCCGGCCAGCCGGGCCGCCTCCGGATTGCCGCCGACCGCGACCGTGCGCCGGCCGAACGTCGTGCGGTTCAGCAGCACCCAGCCGGCCGCCACGACGAGCACGAGGATCCACACCAGCAGCGGCAGGCCGAGCAGCTTGGTCGTGGAGATGTCGTTGATGGCGGCGTTCGCCGAGACCTGCGTCTGCTTGCCGGAGATCTGCGCGGCCAGGCCGCGCGCCGAGACCATCATCGCCAGGGTGGCGATGAACGGCACCAATCTTCCGTACGAGATGAGCACCCCGTTGACCAGCCCGACGGCCACGCCGACCACCAGCGCGGTGAAGACCATGCCGACGGCGCCGTAGCTCTGGGTTGCCAGCGTGGTCGACCACACCCCGGCCAGCGCGATGATCGCCCCCACCGACAGGTCGATGCCGCCGCCGATGATCACGAAGGTCATCCCGACCGTGACCACGCCGATCGCCGACGCCTGCTGGAGGATCGTCGACACGTTGTTGCCGACCCAGGACGCGTTGCCGTAGAGGTCGGGACGGGTCGCCGCGCCGATCACCACCAGGATGACCAGCACGCCGACCAGGCCGAGGTTGCGCAGGGCGTTCTCGTCCAGCTTCCGGTCCGGGCGCCCTCGGGCGGGCGCGACGGTCCCTTCCTCCGGCAGCCCTTCGGTGCGGGCGGTCATGCCGACTCCCCTTCCAGGAGCGACCCCGCCATCACGAGGTCGAGCACGGTGTCCTCATCAAGTTCGGTCGCCGGCGCCTCGTGGACGATCCGGCCCTCGCGCATCACCAGCACCCGGTCGGCCAGCCCGAGCACCTCGGGCACCTCGCTGGAGACCAGCAGCACGCCGACGCCGTCCTCGGCCAGCGCGCGAACGACCTGGTAGAGCTCGGCCCGGGCACCCACGTCGACGCCGCGGGTCGGCTCGTCGAGCAGGAGCACCTTTCGTTCGCTGACCAGCCAGCGCCCGACCACGACCTTCTGCTGGTTGCCGCCGGACAGGGTGCGTACGGCCCGGCCCACGTCGCGCGGGCGCAGGTCGAGGCGGTCGGCGGTCTCCTGGGCGGCCTTCCGTTCGCCGGTCGTGTCGGTGAACCCGGCGTGGGCGAAGCCGGTGAACGACGCCAGCGTCATGTTCTTGTAGACCGGCTGGTCGAGGAGCAGAGCCTGGCTCTTGCGCTCCTCGGGGGCCATGCCCATGCCGCTTTTCACGGCTCCCTTGGCGCTGCGGATCCTCCGGCCGGCGAGCGTGACCGTGCCCGTGTCGGGGCGGCGGGCGCCGTAGATCGTCTCCAGCAGTTCGGAGCGGCCCGAGCCGACCAGGCCCGCGATGCCGACGATCTCGCCCGGGGAGACGGTCAGGCTCACGTCGGCGAACTCCGACTTTCTCGTCAGCCCGGTGACGGTCAGGATCGGCTCCCGGACCGCCGGGGCCGGCCGCGGCGGGAAGACGTACTCGATGTTGCGGCCGGTCATCCGGCCGACCAGCTCCCGGGTCGAGGTGGTGCGGGCCGGGAGGCCGGCCGCGGTCGTACGGCCGTCCTTGAGCACGGTCACCCGGTCGCCGATCTCGCGGATCTCGGCCAGCCGGTGCGAGATGTAGATGACCGCGATGCCCTCGGCGGTCAGCTCCCGGATGATCCGGAAGAGGTTGCCCACCTCGTCATGAGCGAGCACGGCGCTGGGCTCGTCCATGACGATCAGCCGGGCGTCGTGCGAGAGCGCACGGGCCATGCTGACGATCTGCTTGCCGGCCGCGGGGAGGCTGCGGACCAGGCGCCGGGGCGGGATCTCGGGGTGGCCGAGGCGGCCCAGGATCGTGCGCGTCCGTTCGGCGGCCGACCGCCGGCGGGTGAACCCGAATCGGGACTCCTCGCGGCCGAGGAGCGCGTTCTCGGCCACCGAGAGGTCGTCGACCAGGTCGAGTTCCTGATAGATCGTCGCGATGCCGGCCCGCATCGCGGCCTGCGGCGAGGCCGGGGCGAACGGCGCCCCGTGCCAGGTGATCTCGCCCGCGTCGGCGTGGTGCACCCCGGCCAGCACCTTGATCAGCGTCGACTTGCCGGCACCGTTCTGGCCGAGCAGACAGTGCACCTCGCCGGCCCGGACCTCCAGTTGCACACCGTCGAGAGCCCGCACTCCGGGAAACGTCTTCACAACGTCGGTAAGCCGGAGAACGACACCGTTCTTCTCCGCAGCGCCGTTCTTCTCCGCAGCGCCGTTCTTCTCCGCAGCGCCGTTCTTCTCCGCGGCGCCCGCCTTCTCCGCGGCGCCCGCCTTCTCCGCGGCGCCCGCCTTCTCCGCGGCGCCCGCCTTCTCCGCGGCGCCCGCCTTCTCCGCGGCGCCGGTCTTCTCCTCGGGGCTCATGCCGCCTGCTCGAATGCGGCGTCGCTGGCCAGCACGGCCGCGCCGGTCACGCCGGCGCGACCGCCCAGCTCGGAGAGCACCACCGGGAGGTTGCCGGTGGCGAGCGGGAGCGAGCGCCGGTAGACCACGCTGCGGATCTCGGCCAGCAGCACGTGGCCGAGCTGCGCCAACCCTCCCCCGATCACGATCATCGAAGGATTGGCGAACGAGACCAGCGTGGCCAGCACCCCGCCGACGCGGCGGCCGCCGTCACGGATCAGTTTGATACAGGCGACGTCGCCCTCGGCCGCCCCGTCGGCGACATCCTTGGCGGTCACGGCGGCCCGTGCGTTGCCCGCGGCGCCCCCCTCGGCCGCCGCGAGCCGTTCGGCCAGGGCCGGCGACTCCCCCGACCGGGCCGCCGCCAGCGCGTCCCGGGCCAGCGCCGAGCCGCTGAAGATCGCCTCCAGGCAGCCGGCGTTGCCGCACGAGCAGACCGGCCCGGTCGCGTCGACCTGGATGTGCCCGATGTCGCCCGCGCAGCCGTCGACGCCCCGGTAGACCGATCCGGCCAGGTGGATGCCGCAGCCGATGCCCGTACCGATCTTGACGAACAGGAAGTCGTCGACCGAGTGGGCCACCCCGCCGTGCCGCTCCCCGATCGCCATGATGTTGACGTCGTTGTCGACCACGGCCGGGCACCCGTGCTCGCGGGCCAGCACCTCGCGGACCGGATAGCGGTCCCAGCCCGGCATGATCGGCGGCGACACCGGTACGCCGTCGCGGAAGCTCACCGGCCCCGGCACCCCGATGCCGACGCCGTCGAGCCGCGCGTATGCCCCTTCGATCTTCGCCTTGGCCAGCAGCTCGCCGACCCGCTGGAGGATCACCTTGGGGCCGGACCGGATGTCGGCCGGCTCCTGATAGGCGGCCAGCGGTTCCAGCCGGCCGTTCACCACCTCGACGTCGATCGAGCTGGCACCCAGGTCGACGGCCGCGAACCGCAGCCCGGGATGGAGCTCGACCAGCGTGGACCGCCGGCCGCCGCGGGACGCCGCCAGGCCGGCCTCGGCGATGAGGCCGGCGGCGACCAGCCGGTCGACTTCGGCGAGCAGGCGGGGCCGGGTGAGGCCGAGCCGGTCGCCCAGCTCGGCCCTCGACACCGGGCCCTCGTCGCGCAGAAGACGGAGTATTCGCAGGTAGGGAGCATCAACGGGGAGCACGATCACCCCTTACGGAGCGCTGTTGTGCCGGTCACATTAAGCGCGTTCCGTCAGCCCCGTCTAGACCTTTCTCGAAACTTTGCCAAACTTTTGTCTCTGGACGCAAAAGTCATTCGGCCTTGGACGAAAACGCGGCGTCGAAGGCCGCCGCCGGAGCGTCGAACGCCAACCGGCGTACGAAATCAAGCGCCTCCGGCGCGCCGACCAGCCGGTCCATGCCCGCGTCTTCCCATTCGATCGAGATCGGGCCGTCGTAGCCGATCGCGTTGAGCGCCCGGAAACAGTCCTCCCACGGCACATCGCCGTGCCCGGTCGACACGAAGTCCCAGCCCCGGCGCAGATCGGCCCACGGCAGGTGGGAGCTCAGGCGCCCGCTGCGGCCGTCACCGGTGCGGACCTTCGCGTCCTTGCAGTCCACGTGATAGATCACGTCGCGGAACTCGAGGATGAAGTTGACCGGGTCGAGGTCCTGCCAGACGAAGTGCGACGGATCCCAGTTCAGCCCGAAGGCGGCCCGGTTCCCGATCGCGTCCAGCGTGCGGCGGGTGGTCCAGTAGTCGTACGCGATCTCGCTCGGATGCACCTCGTGCGCGAACCGCACCCCGACCTCGTCGAAGACGTCGAGAATCGGGTTCCACCGGTCGGCGAAGTCCTGGTAGCCGCGCTCGATCATCGACTCGGGCACCGGCGGGAACATCGCCACGGTGTGCCAGATCGACGAACCGGTGAAGCCGACGACGGTCTTCACACCCAGGGCCCGCGCCGCCCGCGCGGTGTCTTTCATGCGCTCGGCGGCCCTCCGGCGTACGCCCTCGGGGTCGCCGTCGCCCCACACCGCCGGCGGCAGAATGTCGTGATGGCGCTCGTCGATCGGGTGGTCGCAGACCGCCTGACCGACGAGATGGTTGGAGATCGCGAAGACCTGGAGGTTGTGCTTCTCCAGCGTCTGGCGCTTCTGATCGAGATAGCCGGGCTCGGCGAGCGCGCGGTCGACCTCGAAGTGGTCGCCCCAGCAGGCGATCTCGAGGCCGTCGTAGCCCCACTCCGAAGCGAGCTGACAGACCTTCTCGAACGGCAGGTCGGCCCACTGGCCGGTGAAGAGCGTGATGGGTCGGGCCATGGGTTGTCTCCCTCTAGGAACGCAGCCGAAATGAACGGCCGGCGAGGGAAACCGGTCCATGCTGTGGGCACCGCGTGCCGGCGGGTTTGCGCCTCCCGTGGTCCGGCGCCTCGCACTCTACCCGGCGCCCCGACCCGTTATCCACAGCCTCCGATTCGGGCTCGCGGCCGGCCCGCCGCATGCGAAATACTCTTCCCCATGAGCAGCCCCAAGGATCTTGAGCAGCGGGTCTCCGCGGTGGAGGCCGAAGTCGGCGTCGCACGCGAGGAGGCCGCCGCGGCGCGGGCGCTGGCGTCCGGGGCCGACCGCGACGTGGCCGACCTCCGCGCCGAGCTGCGGGGGCACGGCCGGGTCCTGACCGCCTTGCGAGAGACCCAGCTCGAGATGCAGCACGAGTTCCGGGAGACAACGACGCGGCACTACGCCGAGCACAAGGCGGACGTGGCCGAGATGAAAGCCGGCATGGTCCAGATCGTGCGGATGCTGGAGAGCCTGGGCGGCGAGAACCGGGGCGGCCGGGCGTAAACATCTCGGGTTCGGCCGCGCGACTCTGATCAGCCTCCCGGCAGCGCCAGTTCGGGCAGCTCAGCCGGATAGGCCGCCTTGCCCGCCTGGACCGTCCAGACCAGTCCGGTGCGCTCATCGGCCAGCACGACCTCGGCCGCGTCGGCCACCTCGGCCGGATCGGCGAGGAGAAAGCCGCGGGCGCGGAGGGCCGGCGCGAGCGAGGCCAGGGCCGGGGTGTCGACCAGGCCGGGGCAGAGCGCGTTGATGCGGATGCCTTCGGCCGCGAGCGCGGGAGCGGCCGAGCGCACCAGGCCGATCAGCGCGTGCTTGCTGGTCGCATAGAAGACGTCGGGCGAACCGGTCAGGCCGGCGATGCTCGCGATCACGGTCACCGAGCCGTGGCCGCGCAGGTGGGGCCGGCAGGCGTGCAGGCCGAAGACGACGCCGTCGAGGTTGGTGCCCATGGTCGCCCGGTAGCCGTCGACGGTGAAGTCGTCGAGGCCGCAGCGACCGGGGATGCCGGCGTTGAGCACGGCCAGATCCAGACGGCCGTAACGACTTACGGTCGCGGCCACGGCGTCCAGGTTCGCCTGCGGATCCGAGACGTCGGCCCGGAAGACCAGATCGGGGCCGGTCTGCTCGGCCCGGCCCGAGGCCAAGTCGGGATCGGCGCGCTTCGCGAGCAGGGCGGGCTCGACGCGGCCCGGGGTCGACCCGGGCTCGAGGCAGTTCGCGAGAGGCGCGGGCTCACCGCGGCCGGGCTCACCGCGGCCGGGCTCACCGCGGCCGGGCTCACCGCGGCCGGGCTCACCGCGGCCGGGCTCGGCGCGGCCGGGCTCGGCGCGGCCGGGCTCGGCGCG
>NZ_JBFBAD010000043.1:0-81901 GCF_040682075.1 Actinoplanes sp. NPDC051411
GCGGGCCGGCAGGCGAGCGGGCCGGCAGGCGAGCGGGCCGGCAGGCGAGCGGGCCGGCAGGCGAGCGGGCCGGCAGGCGAGCGGGCCGGCAGGCGAGCGGGCCGGCAGGCGCGCGGGCCGGCGCTCGGGCGCGCGGGCCGGCGCTCGGGCAGGCGGGCCGGCGCTCGGGCAGGCGGGCCGGCGCGCGGGCAGGCGGGCCGGCGCGCGGGCAGGCGGGCCGGCGCTCGGGCAGGCGGGCCGGCGCTCGGGCAGGCGGGCCGGCGCTCGGGCAGGCGGGCAGGCGCGCGGGCCGAGCGGCGGCAGCACGGACGGGGCCCGCTTGAGATCGGCACGCGGAACAAAGTGGCTCGGGTGCGGACCGGGTTGGGGTGACCATGCAAGGTCCGCGGGGCGCGGCGGGGAGCCGGTGCGGGCAGCTGGGTGGCGGGCACACGGGCCTCGAGCGCCGTTCACCCGCGTACATCCAAGGAGTCAGGCGCCGCGGCGGTGTTCGAAGATGAGGTAGGTCTCGGTGCCGGCTATGAGGCGGGTGCCGCTGAGGCGGTCGGTGATGACCGTGCGGAGGTCGTCGACGTCGGCGGCGGCCACGTGGAGGAGGAAGTCGTAGGAGCCGGAGACGAAGTAGACGTCGCGGACGGCTGGGATGCCGGCCAGGGACTCGGCGAACTTGCCGATGGCGTCGCGGGATTCGGAGCGGATGCGGACGGCGATCATTGCCTCGATGGGGCGGCCGATCCAGGCCGGGTCGACGTCGGCGTGGAAGCCGCGGATGGCGCCGATCTCGCGGAGGCGGCGGATGCGGGTGAGGCAGGTCGAGGGGGCGATGCCGACGCGCTCGGCGAGGGCGTTGTTGGCCATGCGGCCGTCAGCCTCGAGCAGGGTCAGTAACTCTCTGTCGATCGGATCGACACTTCGAAGATCCTTCGGTACGTCGGTCATCGGACCCTGTCTTTTCGCATCTTCTTCGTTGCGGTAGTAGGCCGCAGAATCTTCTGCGCCATTGTTGCGCCCGCGCAGCACATCGTTTCACTCTAACCATCAGAGAGCAACGTCGCTCCCGTTACGGAGAGGGAACAAGCCCATGCGGATCGGTGTGCCGTCCGAGGTCAAGAACCACGAGTACCGGGTGGCGATCACCCCGGCGGGAGTCGCGGAGTTCGTGCGCCGCGGTCACCAGGTGCTGATCCAGGCCGGTGCGGGGGCCGGGTCCGCGATCGCCGACGACGACTTCGCCGGTGCGGGCGCGACGATCATCCCGGATGCGGACAGCGTGTGGGCGCAGGCCGACCTGCTGCTCAAGGTCAAGGAGCCGATCGCGCAGGAATATCACCGGCTGCGCGCCGGGCAGGTGCTCTTCACCTACCTGCACCTGGCCGCCGACGCCGAGGGCACCAAAGCTCTGATGAACAGCGGGACGACCGCCATCGCGTACGAGACCGTGCAGCTGGCCGACGGTTCGCTGCCGCTGCTCGCGCCGATGTCCGAGGTGGCCGGGCGGCTCGCGCCGCAGGTCGGGGCGTACAGCCTGATGCGCAACAGCGGCGGCCGGGGCGTGCTGCCGGGTGGCGTGCCCGGTGTGGCGCCGGCCAAGGTGACGGTGATCGGCGGTGGCGTCTCCGGGGTGAACGCGGCGACGATCGCGCTCGGGCTGGGCGCCGAGGTGACGATCCTCGACCTCAACATCAACCGGCTGCGGCAGATCGACGCCCAGTTCGGCGGGCGGGTCAAGACGCTGGTGTCGTCCGCCTACGCGATCGAGCAGTCGGTGCTCGAGGCCGACATGGTGATCGGCGCGGTGCTCGTGCCGGGCGCGAAGGCCCCCAAGCTGGTCAGCAACGACCTCGTCAAGCGGATGAAGGCCGGCTCGGTGCTGGTCGACATCGCGATCGACCAGGGCGGCTGCTTCGAGGACTCGCACGCGACGACCCACGAGGACCCGATCTACCGCGTGCACGACTCGATCTTCTACTGCGTGGCCAACATGCCGGGCGCGGTGCCGAACACGTCGACGTACGCGCTGACCAACGCCACTCTGCCATACGCCCTGCGGCTGGCCGACCTCGGCTGGGAGGCCGCGCTGCGCGCCGACGACGCCCTGGCTCTCGGCCTGAACGTGCACGCCGGGCAGCTCACCAATGCTTCCGTCGGTGAAGCGCTGGGCCTCCCTTCGGTCGAGGTCGACGCCGTCCTCGCCTGACCCGGCACCAAAGCCGCCCGGGGTTGTCACAACCCCGGGCGGCCGCGTCTCACAGGTAGTGGTTGATCTGCGTCAGGTCGGCCTCCGAGAGCCGGTCGGTGCTGGTGTTGCGCTGGTGCCAGAACGGGTAGCTCAGCGGGGTGCTGCTCACGTCGTCGAGCGCCTTGACCTCGTCGGCGGTCAGCACCAGGTCGGCCGCGGCGAGGTTGTCGCGGAGCTGTTCCGGCGTGCGGGCGCCCACGATGATCGAGGTGACGGCGGGTTTCTGGGCGATGTAGGCCAGGGAGACCTGGGCTGCCGAGACGCCGTGCGACTCGCCGATCTTCACCGCGAGCTCGATCGTGTCGTAGAGCTTGTCCTCGTCGTGGACCGGGGGCTCCGACCACTCGGTGAGGTGACGGCTGCCGGGCGGGGCGTCGACGCCGCGACGGTATTTGCCGGAAAGCAGGCCGCCGGCGAGCGGGCTCCAGACCAGGATGCCGACGCCCTGGTCGACCGCGGCCGGGACGATCTCGGTCTCGATGTCGCGGTTCTGCAGCGAGTAGTAGAGCTGGTTGCCGGCGAACCGCTCGATGCCCAGCCGCTCCGAGAAGCCGAGCGCCTTCATCATCTGCCAGGCGCCGTAGTTGGAGCAGCCGATGTAGCGCACCTTGCCGCTGCGGACCAGGTCGTCGAGCGCGCTCAGCGTCTCCTCGAGGGGCGTCTGCCCGTCCCACTCGTGCACCTGGAAGAGGTCGATGTAGTCGGTGCCGAGGCGGCGCAGGCTGGCCTCGGCGCCACGGATCACGTGGTGGCGGGAGAGGCCGGCGTCGTTCGGGCCGTCACCCATCGGCATGCGCACCTTGGTCGCGATCAGCCACTCGTCGCGGGTGGTGCCGAGCGCCTGGCCGAGGATCTCCTCCGCCAGGCCTTCCGAGTAGACGTCCGCGGTGTCGATCATGTTGACGCCCGCGTCCTTGGCGATCGCGATCTCCTCGCGGGCGCCGTCCACGCCGATCGTGCCGACGGGGGTGGCCCAGCCGGTGCCGCCGAAGCCCATCGTGCCGAGGGTGAACGTCGAGACCCTCAGACCCGTACGGCCAAGCTGCCGGTACTGCATGTGTTGATCCTTCTCTCCGGGATAGTCAGCGGGTTCCAGCCAACTCCAGAGGTGGGCCCTTGTCTACCGGATCAACATCACTGGCGGCCTCGGCGTTTCTTGACCACCGGGGGCGGAACCGGGCTGGTCAGACGGGTGGGCCAGGTGAACTCGACCGTGCCGGTCGCGGTGTAGGCGTCGGCCAGGGCGGCCAGGTCGGCGGCGGCGGCGCGGAACTCGTCGTCGGAGCAGGGAAACGGGTCGGTCGTGAAGGCGTGCCAGGCTTCCCTCGCCCGGGGCAGCGGGTCGGTGTGGTGTTCGACGCCCTGGTGCATGACGCCGGCGATCAGCTCGGCCCGGCCGAGTTCGGCCTTGTTGGCGGCCAGCAGGCGTCGGCTGCGCTCGGCGGCGTCGTGGCGGGGGCGGCGGCCGGCGACGACGCGCATGTTGTCGAAGACGCCGCCGCCCGCGATCGAGCCGAAGACGCCCCGGGAGAGGCCGAGGGCGCGCTCGGTCACCGCGTGGGCCAGGTCGTGGGGCACGCGGAAGGTGCGGTCGTAGCCGGGCAGTTCGAGCACCACGCCGTCGTCGCGCCGAATGGTCGCGCACGTCGAGCCGGTCGCGGCACGGGTGACGGTCACGTGCATGGGCCGATCGTCGCAAGACCCGGCCGGCCCGGCCATCGATTTACCCGCCCGCCTCGAGCACCTCTCTGAGCTTGGCCAGGTCGGCGGCGACGGCCGCGGTGTCACGGTCGAAGTCGGCGTCGGAGATGTCGCCGAACCGCCGCACCGCGAAGGTGATCTCGCAGCCGTCGTCGTAGGGGACGACGCGCATCGGGTTGTAGAAGGTGTCGCCGCTCGGGAACGTGACCCGGTGGTCGAGCACGCCCAGGTCGTTGGCCTCGACGAATTCGAAGCGCAGCTTGCCCTCGGGCGACTCGATGATCCACTCGTCGTCGACCAGCTGGATCGAGCTGCCGAGGCCGGACGACCAGCGCGGGAGGTTGGCCGGGTCGGCGACGAACGCGTAGACCTCGGCGGCGGGACGGGCGATGCGTTCGCCCAGGTGCCGGGTGGAGGAAGGCATGACGGCATCCTGCCAAAATTCGCCGCCGCCCGTCGGCCCCGGCCGGGCGTCAGACGGCGCCGGGGACGTAGTTCTCGAGCAGCGCCGGCGTCAACCCGGCCTTCTTGATCGCGCGGAGGGCGGCCAGGAAATCCTTCACGAACGCCGGCCGGAAATGCATCAGGATGATGTCGCCGGGCTGGACCCGGTTGCCTTCCTGGAAGCGCACGATGCCCTTGTCGACCGTCTCCTTCCACATGAAGGCGGCCTTGATGCCGCAGCCCTTGGCGACCCGCAGTGTGGTGCTGTCCTTGTCGCCGAACGGCGGCCGGAACAGCAGCGGCCGACGGCCGTACCACGTGCCGAGCTGGTCGGCGCCGTCGCAGATCTGGCGGTGCTGGAACTCCTCGCCCCGGCCGCTGAGCTCCGGGTGGGTGATCGTGTGCGCCTCGATGACCGCGCCGTACAACCGAAGGTTGTCGAAGAACGGCACGTTGTCGTGGATGGCGTCGGTGGTCAGGAACAAAGTGACCGGGATGCGCGCGGCGGCCAGCAGCTTCGGCGCCTCGGCCGGCTTCAGATAGCCGTCGTCGATCGTCAGGAACGCCACCGGCTGAGTGACCGGGACCCGCGACAGAAACGGCACCTGGTCGCCGGGCGGCAACGTGATCGGCTCGGGCGCGGGCGGCAGTCCGAACTGCGGCACATCGGAAAGCTTCCAGCCGACCGGCGGCGGCTGAGAGGGCGGAACGGGGCGCGTGCCCGCCGTCGGCGCGACACTGACGGCACTGACCACGGGCACCGGAACCGCCGTCGCAGGAGCCGCCGCCGGGCCGCAGCCCGCGAGCGACAGCAACACGAGCACGGCACAGCACGCGCCGAACCGAAGACGACGACGCTCATCAATCACGCGGGCACCCTACGGGATGCCCGCAATGTCAACTCGCCAGGCGGAAGACCTCCGCGTGGACCTGCCGCGACGGCACCCCAAGACCGCGAAGACCGCGGAGGACGGCCTCGGTCATCGGCAACGGTCCACAGACGTACGTGTCCCGCTCGGTCACGTCCGGAACCATCCGGCGCAGGTTTTCCGGGCTGAACGGGTCGAACGGCGGCGACCCCGCCCCCGTCCGCCCGGTGACCAGGTGAAGCCGGGCACCGCGCGCCGACGCCAGATTGCGCAACTCGCCCAGCAGCACCGCCTCGGCCTCGTCCCGCACCCGGTAGAGCACCACGATGTCGCCGGTCATGTGCTCATCCTCGAGCAGCGCCCGAATCGGCGTGACACCGATGCCGCCCGCGATCAACAGCGCATCGGGCCGAGTGCGCTGGTCAGCGGTGAACGCCCCGTACGGTCCCTCGGCGAAGATCTTCGCCCCGACCTGAAGGTTCCGCAGCGAGCGGCTGGTTTTCCCGATGCCCTTGGCGGTCAGCCGAAGGTTGCGGCCGTCGGGGGCCGCCGAGAGCGACCACGGGTTGACCTGGAACCAGCCGTTGTCACCCGGGAAACGCCACAGGAAGAACTGGCCGGCCCGCGCGTTGAGCCGGCCCAGGTCGTGGCCGGTCGCATAGACCGAGACGACGTCGCCGGCCTCGGGCACGACCGCGGCGACGGTCAGCCGGTGCCGGGCGTTACGAACCAGCGGGACGATCATCCGGCCGGTGATCAGGGCGCCGATCGCGAACGCCCAGAGCGCCCACCAGTAGAGCTGGGTCAGGGCGTTCGTCTTGAAGGCGCTGCCCTCCGACAACTGGTGCAGGATCGCCAGGACGATCACGACGTAGACGACGAGGTGGAGAGCGTGCCACGCCTCGTACGGAAGTCGGCGCCGTGCGAATCGCACGGAGAAGAAGCCGGTGATCAGAACCAGGGCCGCCGCGACCATCCCGAAAAGGACCGGGGTCTGCTTGGCCAGATTGGAAAACTCGCCGAAGAACGAAATCTTGTCAAGCTTCGAGTAGCCGAGCAGCACAAACGTGGGGTGCAGCAACACCAGCCAGAAAAGCGTGAACCCGGTCCGCCGGTGCCACGTGGTCAGCCGGTCCATCCCGACCCGACGGTCGAGGAAAGGCAGCCGGGCGATCAGCAGAAGCTGCATGGCCATCACGAACGCCAGGTGCAGCCCGAGAAAACGCCCGACCGCGGTCAGCGTGTTGTGTGCCGGCGGGCTGGCGGTGAAGTACATCCCCTCGACGATCGCCAGATTGGCGACCACGAACACGGCGGCCACCACGCGGGCGGTGCGTGCCGGCGAGGTGGCGGTGCTGGTCTGAGGCACTGTCGCGGTCATCCGAACTCCCGGGAGTCGACGTTGCCAGCGTGTACCACTCCTAGCGGTGGTTGGTTCGTGTGTGCAATCGCACAGCCGACAACCGCGGAGATACTTCGCACCGGCAATAATGTCCCCGCGCCCGGGCGGTCCGGGCCGGGGAAGGAGCGAACGAATGGCGAAGGCGGCGGCCGAGCCGGATGGCCCGGGCACGGTTGAGGCGGAAGCCCCGACGCAGCCTACCGCCCTGTCGGAAGCTAACGTACCGGCAAAACCGCTCCCCGAAGATTCGGCGACACCCCCATCGGCCGGGCCTTCGAAACCGGCGGGCGCCGAGACGGGTACGCGGCCCGCGTCGCCAACAAAGGCAAGCCCGCCGTCATGGCCTCCGAAGGCGGAGGCCGCGGCACCGACGAAGCCGGGCCCGCCGTCATGGCCGCCACGGGCCGCCCAGGCGACGTCGCCGGTGAAGGCGGCCAAGCCCGCGACACCGCCAGCGGAAACACCGGCTGCGGCGGCGCCCGCCACATCGCCAGCGGAAACACCGGCTGGGACGGTGCCCGCCAAGGACACCGCGGAGCCGACACCGGCGCAGCCCACAGCGTCGGCGGAAACGCAGCCCACGTCGCCGGCGACGACCGCGCAACCGACGGCCGTGTCGAAGGCGGCGGCGCCCGAGGGGCCACCGTCTGGCGCCCAGCCGGCAACATCCGCACCGGCAATGTCCGCGAAAGACTCCGCGGGCGAAGCGCAGGCAGGGGCGAATCAAGAAGCCGCCCCAGCCAGAGGAACCGCACGGGCGACGCCTCCGGCGACCACGAAGGCCATGACGCCCGCCAAGCCTCCTCAGGGCACAGATCCCGCGGAACCGACCGCCCCCCAATCCGGGACACCGTCGAATGCCGCAGCATCCGCGGCGCCTAAGGGGTCCCAAGGCGAGGCCTCCACTCAGACGCCGAGTGACACCCAGGCCGCAGAGCCAGCTCAGCCGCCGACTGCCACCCAGCGCGCAGCGCCAGCTCAGCCACCGACTGCCACCCAGCCCGCAGAGTCAGCGCAGCCACCGACGACCGGCCAGCCCGCGACGGGCGCAAAGGCCGCCGCAGAGCCGACACCACCGACGACTGCGCAACCCACGGCGCCGGCAAGGGGCACCGCACGGGCGACACCACCGACGACCGCAAGGCCCACAGAACCCACGAAGGCCAGCACATCCGCGACGCCGCCGGAGGCTGCCCATGACCAGGCTTCCACCCAGCCACCGCCTACCGCCCAGCCCGCAACCCCCAAGGAACCACCGACTGCCGCCCAGCCCAAAACCCCGGCGGAACCGCCGAGCGGCGGCCAAACCACAGCACCGGCGAAGGGCACCGCGCGGCCGACGACGGCACAGCCTGCGGCAGCGGCGAGAGCCTCCGCATCCGTAACTCCGCCGAAGCGCGCCGAACCCTCGAACGCGGCAGCTGCCACCGAGCCGCCGACCGCTGCCCAATCCGCAGCGCCGGCGAAGGATGCGCCCCCAACACCGCCGCCCGCTACCCAGCCCGCACCACCCGCGAGGGGTTCGGCACCGGCAACACCCCCGACCACTACCCAACCTGCAGCACCTGCAAGGGGTTCGGCACGGGCAACACCCCCGACCACTACCCCAGCCGCAGCACCCGCGAAGGGCTCGGCGCGAGCGACATCCCCGACCGCCACCCCACCCGCGAAGGGCTCAGCACAGGCAACACCCCCGACCACTACCCCACCCGCGAGAGGAACCGCGCGACCCGCGCCGCCGTGGCCGGCCCAGCCTGCGGCGAGCGCGAAAGGTGCTGCGCCCGTAGCGGCTGGGCCCTCGGCACCGGCGAAGGCCGACCGGCCCGCCGATGCCACGCGGCCGATCGCGCAAACGGCGAAGGCCGCGGCGCCGTCGCCGCCGGCGGAAGCCACTCGCCCGATCACGACGGCCACCACGTCATCGGCGCCGGCAAAGGGCACCTCGCCCGCTGGCAGCAGGTCATCGTCCTCGCCCGCGCAAGGCTCCGCGCCCTCGGCACCAGGTGCGACGGCAGACACCACGCAGGTCATGGCCCTCCCGCCGGCATCCGCGAAGGCCGTGTCGCCGGCGAAGGCCATCCCGCAGTCGGACGCCACCCAGCCGATCGCTCTGCCTGCGGCCGAGCCGAAAACCAAACCGAAAACCAAACCGAAAGCCGAACCAAAGACCGAACCAGAAACCGAACCCGAATCCGAGCCGAAAACCCGGCCCAAATCCGAACCGAAGGCCGAACCGAAAGCCCCGCCCAAATCCGAGCCGACCACCGCGCCCGAAGCCGAGCCAAACGACAGGCCGAAGGACGACCCCAAGGACGGCCCCAAGGACGAACCCGAGCCCAGGCCCACGACCGCGCCGGAACTGGGAAAAGAACCGACCCCGATCACCCTCAAGCTCCACCTGACCAAGCGCCGCGCTCTCCTGCTGACCCTCATCGTGGTGCTGGCCGCGCTCACCTCCGGCGTCACCGTCCAGCTCCGTCGTACCCCTCCCCCGCCCCACGTCACGGTCACCGTCGCGCAGAGCATCAAGATTCCGGGCTCGGCGCTCAAGCTTCCGTGGCCCAAGAGCGGCTCGGCCGAGATGATGGTCGAGGGGCTTGGCCGTCTCGGTGGTGTCAACGGGAAGAAGTCGGCTCCGATCGGGAGCGTCGCCAAGGTGATGACGGCGTACCTGATTCTCAAGAACCATCCGCTGAGCGGCGACGACCCCGGCCCGATGCTCACCGTGAGCGCGGCTGACGTGGAGGACTATCAGTCGCGCATTCCGAGCGGGCAGTCGCTGGTCAAGGTCGCGACGGGTGAGCGGATCACCGAGCGGCAGGCTCTTGAGGCTTTGATGCTGCCGTCGGCCAACAATATTGCCCACATGCTCGGCGTCTGGGATGCCGGGAGCGCCGACGCGTTCATCGCCGACATGAATGATGCGGCGGCCGAGCTGGGCATGACCGGCACGAAGTACACCGACCCGAGCGGCTTTCTGCCGAGCACCGTGAGCACCGCGGCTGACCAGGTCATTCTCGCCCGGGCCGCGGTGGAGGACGAGGTGTTCGCGGACATCATCGCCGAGCCGGCGGCCACGATCCCGGTCGCTGGCAGGATCAAGAACTACAACGACATGCTCGGCCGGGACGGCGTTTTCGGCATCAAGACCGGGTCGACGACGGAGGCCGGCGGCAATCTGGTCTTCGCCAGCCGGCTCGAGCTCGACGGCCAGGTTCTCACGATTGTCGGCGCGGTCTTCAACCAGCCCGGGGAGGGCACGCCCGCGCAGCTCGAGCGGGTCAACAAGGTCGTGCACAAGCTGCTGACCTCGGTTCGGTCGGCGATCCACACCTATTCGATCATTCCCGCCCAGCCGATCGGCAAGATCACGACGGCGTGGGGCGCGGAGGCCACGGTCAGCGCGGCCTCCGCGCTGAAGGTCATCGGCTGGCCCGGCCTGAGCGTGCCGGTCAAGGTCATCACCTCGGCGCCGGGCGCCTCGGTGCGTTCCGGCCAGACCGTCGGTGCGGCCGAGGCGCGCCCCGGCCCTTCGGCTGTACGCGTCGAGCTCCGCACCGACCGCGCCGTGACCGCCCCGTCCCTCTGGTGGAGGCTGACGCGAACGCCCTGAGCCCACGCCCGCCAGTGGGTAGCGCGGCGAAACTGACTCGAACCACCGAGACGGACGGGCCGTCGCCATGCGGAAGACTGCCGCGGAAACCCTCGAAAACCCTCGGGTGGGGCCGGCGGGGTCAGTGGGCCGCGGCGTGGAGCAGCCGGTCCACGTCGGCGTCGGTGAGCTGGGCGAAGTCGTCGTACCAGCGGCCGACCGCGCGGAACAGTGGCGGCATGTGCAGGCAGACGACCTGGTCGGATTCGGCGTCGACCAGGTCGCGGGCGGCGGCGGCGCAGACCGGCACGGCGAGCATCAGCCGGGCCGGGGCGCGGAGCCGCAGCCAGCGCAGGGTGGCAACCGCCGTGACCCCCGTCGCGAGGCCGTCGTCGACGAGGATGACGGTGCGGCCGGTCATGGCCGGCAGCGGCCGGTCGCCGCGGTAGCGCCGGATGCGCCGGGCCAGCTCGGTGCGCTCGGCGGCCACGGCGCCGGCCAGGTCGGTTTCGGTCAGGCCGAGGGCGTCCAGGGCCTCGATGTCGAAGGTGGGCGGCCCGTCCTCGGCGATCGCGCCGATGCCGTACTCGGGACGGCCCGGCGCCCCGATCTTGCGGGCGACCACCACGCCGAGGTCGGCGTCGATCGCCGCGGCGACGTGGGCGGCCACCGGTACGCCGCCGCGGGGCAGCGCCAGCACGAGCGGCCGCTGGTCGGCCGCGCCCGGCGGGCACAGTCGCGTGATCTCGTCGGCGAGCTCGCGGCCCGCCTGGTCCCGGTCGGCGAAGAGCATGGCTGACCCCCTCAGAGGTAGGTGGTGAACCAGGCGGCCGCCTCCTCGGCGACCACGTCGAGCGCGCCCGGTTCCTCGAACAGGTGGGTGGCGCCGGGGACGATCCGCAGTTCGGCGTGCGCGGTCATCACGGTGCGGGCCTGCTCGTTGAGCTCGCGTACGGCCGTGTCGAGCTCGCCGACCAGCATCAGCGTGGGCGCCGTGACCTGGATCAGGGCCGGGCCGGCCAGGTCGGGGCGGCCGCCGCGGGAGACCACGGCGGCGATGTCGCCGGGCCGCCCGGCTGCGGCGACCAGGGCGGCCGCGGCGCCGGTGCTGGCGCCGAAGAGGCCGACCGGCCGGCCGGCCGTCTCCGGCGCGCCGCCGAGCCGGTCGACGATGCCGGCCAGGCGGTCGGCCAGCAGGCCGATGTCGAACCTCAGATCATGGGTACGTGCGTCGCGCACCTCCTCGTCGGCGGTGAGCAGGTCGACGAGCAGGGTCGCCAGGCCGTGCCGGTTGAGGGCCCCGCCGACCGCGCGGTTGCGGGGGCTGTGCCGTGAGCTGCCGCTGCCGTGCGCGAACAGCACGACGCCCCGGGTGTGCGCCGGCAGCGTGAGGTCGCCGTCGAGGGCCGCGCCCTCGGCGGTCCGGACCGCCATTTCCGCCATGTCGCCCTCCCCGCCTCTGAACTGCGGATACCCGGGGGTGGGCGGGGCTATACGTCTGACTTGTCGTCCGGGGTGAGAGGGCTGGCGCTCGACCGGTGCATAGGACAATGATTGCAGTGTGCAATGACTTTAGGGGGAATCATGAGCGACGTCCGGCCCGACATCCCACACATCGACGCCAGCGTGACCGCGCGCAACGTGCACGAGATCGCCGAGGCGGTGGCCGTTCCCTGCTACAACTGGGTGATCTCGCCCATGATCGCGGCGATCGACGGCATCCTGCACCTCGACCCCGACGACCGCCGCCCGGTCGAGTTGACGCCGGTGAGGCGCTGATTCCGTGCGTACGGTCGGAAAGCCGGACCCTCCCGGCGGCCTTGGCCGACGGCTGCTGAGATTGCCGATCGCGCTCTGTCACGCCGGGCTCGGCGGGGTCTTCGGGCGGCGGCTGGTGCTGGTCGAACACGTCGGGCGGCGCACCGGGCGGCAGCATGAGGTGGTGCTCGAGGTGGTGGACCGGGCCGGCGGCGCGGTCACGGTGGCGTCGGGGTACGGGCCGCGCGCGGACTGGTATCGCAACCTGCTCGCCTCGCCCCGCACGACGATGACGCTCGGCACCCACCGGCAGCCGGTGACGGTCCGGGCGCTCGACGCCGAGGAAGGCTCGGCGGTGCTGCTCGCCTACGGCCGCCGGCACCGGCGGGCGGCCCGGGTGGTCGCCCGCCGGATGGGATACGAGATCGACGGCTCCGACGCGGATCTGGCCGAACTCGGCCGCCGGCTGCCGTTCCTGCGGCTCTCACCGGCGACGGTCAGCTGAGCATGTCGTTCCACTCCCGGATCTCGTAGGCGCGGATGACGCCGTTGAGCAGGAAGGGATCGTCGGCCACGAACTTCTCGGCCGCCTCGCGGGTCGGGAAGATCGCCATGGCGCCGTGCTGCTGAGGGTCGGCGAACGTGCCGATGGAGAGGACCTCGCCCCGGTCGCGGAACTCGTGGATGCGGGCGAGATGGGCCGGGAAGTGGGCCGGTGCCTTCTGGGCCACGTCGTCGGCCGAGTGGTAGAGCATCACGTAGCGGGTCGTCATGACGCCGCCGACGCGTACGCCCGGAGCGTGGAATCCCAGGCGCCCGGATCCTCGAACGTCTTCTTCATCGCGGCCGCGTCGGCGCCGAAGGCGTCGAGGTCGCGGTGCTCGAGCCGGACCCGGGTGCGCCCGTCGCCGGCCGGCTCGAAGCGGACGTCGACGGTGGTGACCAGGTCGGTGTGGAACTTCCAGTCGGCGCCGATCTGCCAGGTGACGACGAAACGGCCGGGCGGCTCCCAGGCCACGACGACGCCGGTCGAGGTCTCGGTGCCGTCCTCGTGCCGGGTGTACCAGCGGCCGCCGGGGCGCGGTTCGATGAGCACTTCGGCGATCGGGGCCGAGCCGATGTGATGGTCGGCCGGCCACCACGAGGTCATCTCGGCGGTGAACAGTTCGAACGCGCGCTCCGGTGGGACGTCGACGACGATCTCCCGCCGGACGGCGCTATCCGTCTCGATCATGGGCTTTCTCCGGTCTGGTTTTTCGCAGTTTGGTCTTTCGCGGTCTGGTCTGTCGCGGCCCGGTCTTTCGCGGTCCGGTCTGTCGCGGCCCGGTCTTTCGCGGTCCGGTCTTTCGCGGTCCGGTCCTGGAAGGCGGCCAGCGAGCGCTCCCAGAAGGCGTCGAGGTAGGCCCGGAGCACGGCCAGCGCCTCGGGGTCGGCCTGGTAGAGGCGGCGGGTGCCCTCCTGCCGGTCGGTCACCAGGCCCACCTCCTTGAGCACCTTGAGGTGCTGGGAGACGGCCGGGCGGCTCACCGGCAGCACGTCGGCCAGCTGGCCGACGGCGAGGGGCCCGTGGGTCAGCTTGTCGAGAATGGCTTGCCGGGTCGGGTCGCCCAGCGCGCTCAACATCGCGGTTGCGTTCGTCATGGCTTACCGTAAGCTACGGCTTACCGATGGGCTCGTCAAGCCTCAACTACGGCCACGGTGCGCTGCCGGCCACTGCGGTGAAGGCGGCGATGAATCGGCTCGGGTTGGACCAGCCACAGGCGAGGGCCACGCGGGTGGTGTCGTGGCCCTCGGCCAGCAGGACCAGGGCGTGGCAGATGCGCAGCTGGGTGCGCCACTCGTAGAAGGTCATGCCCAGCTCGTCGTGAAGAGGCGGCTCAGGGTGCGGGCGATCGTGCGCAGCCGGTCGTCGTGGGGAGACGGCAGGCGGAGGGGCTGTTCGGGGGCTCGTGGAGTTCGTCGACCAGCACGCGGTGCAGGCGGGCGCGGGCGGCGGGTGGAAGTCGCGTTCGGCGGTCAGGGTCAGCAGGAGGACGCCGGCCACCTGTCCGCCCGGCCCAGGATCCGGTCGATGACGTCGAGCGCCGGCCCGGCCACCGTGGCCTTCCACAGGGCCCAGCCGCGCCCGCGCAGCCACGTCGCGTCGTCGACGCCCATACGGTTGCGGAAGGCCTCGCGGGCCGACGCGGTCAGCGAGGTCCAGGCGATCGCGAGGTCGCAGGCCGGATCGCCGACGCCGCACGTGCCGAAGTCGATGACCGCGCTGAGGGCACCCCGGTCGGCCAGCAGGTTGCCCGGGGCGATGTCGCCGTGGAACCAGACCGGCTCGCCGTGCCACGGGGCGTCGAGCGACTCCTGCCAGGAATCCGCGACGGCGCCGCGCAGGCCCGGATCGTCGAGCTTCTCGATGCCGTCCTTGATGCCCTCGTCATAGGTCTGCAGCGGGCCCCCGCGGTACCAGTTGTGCAGCCCGGGCCCCGGTCCGCCGGCCGGATCGACCCCCCGCAGTGCCGTGAGGAAATCGGCCAGCGCGTCGGCACAGGAATCGAGAGGGACGCTCACGGTTTCGCCGTCGATCCAGCGGTAGACCGACCACGGATGGGGATAATCCACGTCCGGCCGGCCCGCGGCGAGCGGAACCGGAATGGGCAACGGCAGCCTCGGCGCCAGGAACGGCAGCCAGCGCTGTTCCTTCTCGACCGCCAGGGCATAGGACGCGGCGCTCGGCAGGCGGACCAGCATGTCGGTGCCGAGGCGGAAGGTGTGGTTGTCCCAGCCTCCGCGCGGCACCGGCCGGATCGGCTGATCGGCCCAGCGGGGGAACTGCGTGTCGATCAGCCGGCGCACCAGCGGGACGCCGACGGAAAGGCGTTCGGGCAACGGTTCCACGACCGAACCCTGGCGCCGGCACGCGGCGGTGGCAAGCGAGTTTCCCGGATTCCCGGCCGAAGCCGCCGATACGACCGAGTCAGAGTCTCTTGTCCATGAGGCGGCCGGTCTCCTGGAAGCCGAGCTGCTCGTAGAGGCGGCGGGCGCCCGGGTTGTGGGCGAAGACGTGCAGGCCGATCTCGGTGGCACCCTGTTCGCGGCACCACTGCTCGGCGAGCTCCATCGTGGCGCGCCCGTAACCCTGTCGCCGCAGGTGTTCGGGGACGCCGAAGTCGTACACGTACGCGCGCCGATCGGTCAGCTTGATCCAGATGTGGCCGACCTCCTCGTCGCCGTCCCAGGCGACGAGGAGGTGGTGGTCGGGGGTCTGCCGGCCCTCGGTGAGCAGGCGGTCGCTGTCCCTCTTGGACCGCCGGACCGCCTCGTCGCGCGGGACGCCGCTCTTCTCGACGCTGGTGGCGTAGGAGTCGAGCTGCTCCTGGTAATAGGTCTGATAGCGGGCTTCGGTCATCGGCTCCAGTCGCATGCCCAGATTCTGCCGGATCGTGCCAAGGGCCCAGAGTTCGGCGACCCGGCCGTCGCGCACGCGGATCAGCTCCATCAGCTCGGGGGTGCCGGGCATGTTCTCGATCTTCGACCAGACGGCCACGCGGTCGCCGTCGCTGATCATCCGCTGGGGCACGACCCGCAGGCCGGGGAAGCGGGTGAACATCGCCCGCCACGAGTCGCGGATCGGCGGGATGCCGGTCGTGCCCAGCGGGTGGCTGCGGAAATCGGCGGTGAAGACCGTGTCGGCCGCCTCGTAGTCGCCCCGGTTGGCGGCCGCGAACATCCGCTCGACGGCGTCTCGAACTTCGCTCATCTGGTTCCTCCGTCGCTTACCGGTCGGTCGGTAAGTAGCCTGCGCTCCTTACCGACCGGTCGTCAAGTAGGGTGGTCGCCATGGCGGACACCCAGCAGCGGATCCTCGACGTGGCGCTCGAGCTCTTCGGCGAACACGGCTACGCGGGCACGTCGATCGCCGACATCACCAAGCGGCTGGGCATCAGCAAGGCCGCGCTCTATTACCACTTCACGGCCAAGGACGAGATCCTGTCCGCGCTGGTCGCCGAGCCGATGGACGCATTCCAGACGCTGGCCTCGACCGCTTCCGGGCGCCCGCTCCCCGAGCTGCTCGGCGCCATCGTCGACCACACGGCCTCGCTCTACGCGGTCAGCCGCCTGCTGGGCGACGACCCGTCGACCGCGCGGGCGATGCGGGAACGCGCGCTGCCCCAGTCGCGGGAACTCAACGACACTCTGACCTCGGCTCTGGCCGGCGGGTCACCGACGCCCCGCGCTCACGCGGCCTTCGCCGCGGTCAAAAACGGCACGCTCGCGCTCATGACGGCCACCGGCCGCCCACCAAACCCTTCCGAACGGGCCGATCTGGTTGCCGCCGCCGAGGCGGCGCTGGCCATTTCCCGTACGCGGTGAGCCCGCCCGACAAATGCGAGGATCGCCCCCATGGCGAACGTGTGGTCCGGCGTGACGATCGACTGCCTCGACACCGAGCGGGTCGCCCGGTTCTGGAGCGCCCTGCTCGATCGTGAGCCCGGGCCGTCCCGGGACGGCTGGGTCTACCTCGGCGAGCAGGGCGACCCGCAGCCCCGGCTGGTGTTCCAGCCGGTGCCCGAGCCCGCGACCGGCAAGGTGCGCATCCACCTCGACATCTCCGTCGACGACATCGACGAGGCCGTGGGGGCGGTGATCGCGCTCGGCGGGCGGGCCACCGGCGAGCGCCACGACTACGACGAGGGCGTGGTCGTCGTCGTGACCGATCCCGAGGGCCACGAGTTCTGCCTGGTCCACTACTTCGACTGAGGAATTCGCGTTGCCGGGCACCGCGCCGGCCGATAGCGTCTCGCCCATGTTCTCGCCCCGCGACGTTTAGCGGCCACGCTTCGACACGCGGGTGGAGTCTGCCCTTTTCCGGCGTGTCTTCCGTGTCCCTGGCCGAAGCTCAATCGTCGACCGGAGTCCGCGATGGACAGTCTCACCGTTCTGCCGCCCCGCCACGACTTCCGCCTGCTGCTCGGCGGACGGCTGGTCTCGCAGCTGGGCGACTCACTCCAGTTCCTGGCCCTGCCCCTGCTGGTAATCGCCCTGACCGGGTCGTCGAAACAGGCCGGCCTCCTGCTCGGCCTGCAAACCCTGGTCGGCCTCGTGTTCGGCCTGCTCGCGGGCGCCCTGGCCGACCGGTGGAACCGCAAGACAACGATGATCTGGTGCGAGATCGGCCGCGCGGTGATCACCGCCGGCGTCCCGGCCGCCGCGCTGTTCGGAGTGCTGGGAATGCCGCAGCTCTATGCCGCCGCGGTGCTCAACGGGGCGCTCAGCACCCTGTTCGGCGCGGCGAACAGCTCGGCGCTGCCCAACGTCGTCCCCCGCGCCGCCTTGCCGCGGGCGCTGGGAACGATCGGCGCGATGTCCAGCGCGCTCCGCATCGCCGGTGCCGCCGTGGCCGGCCTCGCCTACGCCGTCGGCCGCATGTTCCCGTTCGCCGTGAACGCGGTCTCGTTCCTGGCGTCGGCGGCAACCCTGCGGGCCATCCGGGCCGACTTCCAGCCGGCCCGGACCGCTTCGCACCCGACTCTCGTGACCGACATCGGCCACGGCCTGGCATGGCTGTGGCGCCAACCGGTAATCCGTACGCTGGCCGTGCTGGACGCGGCCGACGGCCTCCGCTTCGGCGCCGGCTACCTGCTGATCATCGTGCTGGCCCAGGGCCTGCACGCCAACCCGGCCCAGGTCGGCCTGGTCTTCACCGGCGCGGGAGCCGGCGCCCTGCTCGGCAGCCTCCTGGCCCCCGGCCTCACCCGGCGGTTCTCGCTCGGCGCCCTGTCGATCACGATGCTGTGGATCGAGGCGCTTGCCTTCCCGTTCTACGCCCTGGCACCGACGTGGTGGCTGCTCCTGGTCGTCGCGTTCGCGGAGTCAGTGGTCGCCCCGGTCTACAACATCGCCCTCGACACCTACCGGCTGGCCGTCATCCCCGACGCCCTGCGGGGCCGGATCACCAGCACCATCGACACCCTGACCACCGGCGCCGCCGCGATCGGAACCACCGCCAGCGGCACCCTGATCGCCCTGCTCGGCGCGCCGGCCCTGACCTGGATCCTGGCCGGCTGGCTCACACTCATCGCCATCCTGGCGACGCTGAGCAGGTCAGTCCGCGCAGCATGAGCCAGCCGCCAGCCGCCAGCCGCCAGCCGAGGTCGGCCGCCAGCGGGGGTCAGCTGAGGCCACACTCCACTGCAGCCATGCTCAGCGTCTGGCCAGAGTCGGCCGACGGCCAGAGGCAGCGGCCGGCAACAGTCAGCCGACCCAGCGCCAGCCGGCCACCAGCCAGCGCAAACCGACCGCCAGCGCCAGCCGACCGGCAGCGCCAGCCGTCAGCTGACGGCCAGCGTCAGATAGGCGAAGCCCAGGAAGCCGCGGTGGCCTCTCAACCACATGCCGCGCTGGGCGTCGAGCTTTTCGCGGACGGTGGCCGCCTCCGGATGGGCCGGGTGGGAGGCCAGCCACTCCTCCACGTCGGCGGCCAGGCCCGACTCGAAGTCCTCCCACTCGGCGGTGGAGGCGGTCTGGACCTGCAGGGGGCGGAAGCCGGCCACGATAGCCTGGTCGACCAGGCCGGCCAGGTCGGTGCAGTCGTCGAGCGACGCGCCCGGCCACATGCCGGCGAGACGGTCGGCCGGTGGGGGCCGCTCCCAGAATTCGGCGCCGAACAGCAGCCGGCCGCCGGGGTTCACGCGGGAGTGCAGCGCCTTCAGCGCCTCGGCGACGGTGCCGAAGGCGTGGAACGCGCCGATGCTGATGACCACGTCGGCCGGGTCGGGGTGGGACTCGGCCGGGCCCTCGACGAAGGACACGCGGTCGGCCAGCTTGCGGGCGGCCGCGTTGGTGCGGGCGCGGGCCAGGTCGGGCCCGTGGACTTCGACGCCGGTGCCGGTGGCGACCGGGGCGGCGGCCAGGAGGCGGAGCAGGAGTTCGGCCCAGCCGCAGCCCAGATCCAGAATCGTCGCCGGTGACGGGGCGGCCAGCGAAGTCACCAGGCGTGCGGCACGGTCCTCGGACAGCGGCGAGTTGAAGTCGAGGCGAGAACCGTTGCCCAGCGCGGGTGGTGAGGTCATCCGCGCATGGTGGGCGCCCTGGTCCGGAGAGCGCAACCGATTAGCGCGCGGGGACGCATCCGGTCTTTGGGAGCGCAACCGATTACGCAGGTCGCCCGGCCGGGGTGAGCGGTTTGGGCGCGCCAGCGCCCTGCTCGGCCCGGCCGGGCCCTCGGCGGGAGCGGCGGTCCGTCACCACCCACCCCGCTACGACATCTTGTTCTTTAAGGCTGGCTGAGGCTCGGCTTGCCGTCCTCGACGTGGCCGACCAGCCGCCGGGCGTAGGTTTTGTCGAGGTCGCCGGCGAGGGCGACGTCGTACCAGCCGTCGCGGAGGCGGACCTTGTGGACCTGGCTCTGGCCCGGGTTGAGGCGGACCACCGTGCGGTCGCCGGTGTAGGCGTCGGTGAGGATGACGCGGGCCGGGCGGGCGGACGGGTTGGCCAGGGTGATGTGGTCCTGGCGGACGGTGGCGTCGACGCCGGCGCCGCGGAAGTGGCGGAGGAAGCCGTTCGGGCCGTGGACCGTGACGTCGGCCTCGGACGGCCACGAGCCGGTCAGGTGGGTGCGCGGGGCGGCCGTGAAGGTCTGCGGGTCGGCGCCGGGGCGGGTGACGTGGAAGACGGCGCCGATCGGGCCCTTGCTGGCGAAGGTGATTTCCAGTTGGGAGCCGTGGTAGTGGGCGTCCGCGGCCACGTCGTAGGGCACCGGGCGGGTGGGGCGGCGGCCCGGTTCCTGGTGCGGGAGTTTCGGGTCGGTGGGTGGCGTCGGCACGTAGTCGGGGTGGCGGACGCGGTCCGGCGGCTCGTAGCCGGCCGTGTCGGGCAGGTGGGGCGGGGTCGTGCGGGTCTTGCCGAAGTCGAACGCGGTGGTCAGGTCGCCGGAGACCGCGCGGCGCCAGGCCGAGATGTTGGGCTCGTGGACGCCGAACCGCTTCTCCATGAACCGGATGATCGACGTGTGGTCGAAGACCTCGGAGCAGACGTAGCCGCCGGTGCTCCACGGGGAGACGACGACCATCGGGACGCGGACGCCGAGGCCGTAGGGGCCGGGGGTGAAGGCGGGCTCGTCGAGGAACTCGCCGGCGGTCGACACCGTGGACTGGCCGGCGGTCGGGTAGCCGGGGACCATGTGGTCGAAGAAGCCGTCGTTCTCGTCGTAGGTGACGAACAGCGCGGTGCGCGCCCAGACCTTGGGGTCGGCGGTCAGCGCGTCGAGGACCTGAGCGACGTACCAGGCGCCGTAGTTGGCCGGCCAGTTCGGGTGCTCGCTGTAGGCCTCGGGGGCGACGATCCAGGAGATCTGCGGCAGCTTGCCGTTGACGACGTCGTTTCGCAAAGGCGCGAAGAAATCGCTGCCGGAAGTTCCGGTACGCGCCTTCTCGTACAGGGGGCTGCCCGGCTGCGCGTTGCGGTAGTTGTCGAAGTAGAGCAGCGAGTTGTCGCCGTAGTTGCCGATGTAGGCGTCCTGCGTCCAGCCCCAGGAGCCGGCCGCGTCGAGTCCGTCGCCCTGGTCCTGGTAGATCTTCCAGGAGACGCCGGCCTTTTCGAGCCGCTCGGGATAGGTCGTCCAGTTGTAGCCCAGCTCGTCGTTGGTGACGACCGGGCCTCCGCCCTGGCCGTCGTTGCCGACGTAACCGGTCCACATGTAGTAGCGGTTGGGGTCGGTCGGGCCGAGCAGCGAGCAGTGGTACGCGTCGCAGATCGTGAAGGCGTCGGCCAGCGCGTAGTGGAACGGGATGTCCTCCCGCGTCAGGTACGCCATCGTGGTCGGCGTCTTGGCCGGCACCCACCGGTCGTAGCGGCCGCCGTTGAACGCGTCGTGCCCGTCGTTCCAGCCGTGCGCCAGGTCCTGGATGAACTGCAGGCCCAGGTCGTCGGCCTCGGGGCGGAACGGCAGGATGCCGTCCTGGTGCCACACCGACTGGCCGTCCGGGAGGGTCACCGGCGTGCGGTCGCCGAAGCCGCGCACCCCGCGCAGCGAGCCGAAGTAGTGGTCGAACGACCTGTTTTCCTGCATCAGGACGACGATGTGGTCGATGTCCTTGATGCTCCCGGTGCGGCGGTCGGCCGGGATGGCCGCGGCGCGCGCGATGCTGGGTGACAGGGTGGCCATGGCGGTGGCACCACCGGCCAGCGCCAGGAATCCACGGCGGTTGATCGGGCTCATGGCCGCCATTCTTCTCCCGGCGATCGCAAACAGGGGGCGACCCGGAGAAGAACTGATCGAGTCAGGTCACTGTCCGGCGATCATCGGGAAGGCGGCGGGTGATGCCGCGTTTGTCGAGGAGTTCCAGCAGGGGAACCGCTACCCGGCGGGTGGTGTTGAGAGCCTGACGGGCTTCGCTGAGAGTGAAGGGTGTGGATATCCGCGACAGAACGGCCGCCGCGGTTTCGACGGCGTCGGCGCGGAGCACGACCTGCGGGGCGAGCTGGATCAGGAGTCCGGTGCGGACCGCGGCGGCCAGTTGACGGGGGCCCAGCCCCAGGGCCGTCAGGTCGTTGGCCTCGGGGGCGGTGTGGGCCGGCAGGCCGTCGAAGGCTTTGCCGATCAGCGCCTCCAGGTCGGACATGTCCGATCTGCCGGCGGAGACTCGTCCGTTGCGCAGGATCAGCGGCGGGCGGATCAGGGCCTCGGTCAGGGCGCGGTCCGGCAGTTCGAGTCGGTGGCGGAGGGCGTCGACGGGCATCCCCGGCTCCAGGGGATTGGCCTTCTGATAGTCGGCCACCTGCCGGCCGGCCCGCTCGGACAGCTCGGACCAGAGGTCGGGGGCGACGAACCAGCCCGCGACGGTCGGCGGCGACGACAGCGGAACTCCCATCGCGGCCAGGTCCCCGGCGCGGATCAGCCGCCGCCGGGCCACCTCGCCGGCCAGGTCCGGGACACCGTCCATTTCGGACAGAACGGCGGCCCGGGCCGCGGCGGATCCCCGCCGGCTCAAACCTGGGGGTACGCAGTCGAGCACCGTCACACCTCCGGCGACGTGATGCTTCCCGGGGTCGCGGAGAAGACCCCGGTCCCCGATGCGCAGGGGCAGTGGCCTCGCGAGTCGCAGCCGGGCGGTGTCCTCGCCGAGGGGCCGGACGTGGACCGGAACCGCGGCCGATCCGATGTGGAAGGTGATGGTCGCGGGCAGGTCGGCGGCGGGATCGCCGTGCACCCGGACGTCGATCAGGTCGGTGCCGCGGAACTGGCCGGGGCTCAGCAGCGCGTCTCCCCGGCCGACGGCGTCCTTCTCGACGCCCCGCAGGTTGACCGCGACCCGGGCCACGGCCGCGACCTCGGGCTCGGGCGCGCCCATGCTCTGCAACCCGCGGGCCCGGACCGTCCGATCGCCGAGCACGAGCTCGTCGCCGGTTCTGATCCGGCCCGCGCCGAGGGTGCCGGTGACGACGGTGCCCGCGCCCTTGACGGTGAACGCGCGGTCGATCCAGAGGCGGACCGGGGCTTCGATCTCGGGGCCGGGCAGGGTCGCCAGGAGTTCGTCGAGCTCGGCCCGCAACTCGTCCAGGCCGGCGCCGGTCACGCCGCTCACCGCCACCGCGGGCACGTCACCGAGGGCCGTCCGCGCGATCTCCGCCCGCGCCTCGGCGATCGCGGCCGACGGGTCGGCGAGGTCGCTTCGCGTCACGACCAGGAGACCGTGCCGCACGTCCAGCGCGGCCAGCGCGGCCAGATGCTCGGCCGACTGCGGCATCCAGCCCTCGTCGGCCGCGACCACGATCATCGCGGCCGGGACCGGCCCGACCCCGGCCAGCATGTTGGGCACGAACCGCTCGTGCCCGGGCACGTCGACGAACGCGACCGTCACCCCCGACGGCAGGGTCGTCCAGGCGAAGCCCAGGTCGATGGTCATGCCGCGGCGGCGCTCCTCGGCCCAGCGGTCCGGCTCCATGCCGGTCAGGGCCCGGACCAGCGTCGACTTGCCGTGATCGACGTGGCCGGCGGTGGCTAGGACGTGCATCGCTGGATGGCCTCGACGACGTCCCGGTCACGGTCCGCCGGCACGCAGCGGAGATCGAGCAGGAGGCGCCCGCGCTCAACCCTCCCGACGATCGGCGGCGTGCCTTCCCGCAAGCTTTTCGCGTACGCCTCCGGCAGTGAGAGCGACCACGACGGGAGCGCGACCTCGGGCGCCCCGCCGCCACCCACGACGGCCTCGGTTTTCTCGAGGGTGATGTCCTCGACCGCGAGCATCGCGATGAGCCGTTCCGTGCGGTGTTTGAGGGTTTCGGGCGGCATCCGCAACGCTTCCCAGGTGGGGGTTTCGGGGCCTTCGAGGGTGGCCTGGAGCGCGGCGAGGGTGAGTTTGTCGACCCGCAGCGCCCGGGCCAGGGGATGCCGGCGGAGCTTCTCGATGAGGGGCCCGGTGCCGAGCATCAGGCCGGCCTGGGGGCCACCCATGAGTTTGTCGCCGCTGGCCGTGACCAGGTCGGCGCCGCTGGTCAGCGTCGTCGCCGCGTCGGGCTCGTCGGGCAGGAGCGGGTCGGGCCGCAGCAGGCCCGAGCCGATGTCGGCGACAATCGGGACACTCAGGTCTTTCAACGCGCTTATCGCGGCGCCGCTCGTGAAGCCTTTGATCACGAAGTTCGACGGATGGACCTTGAGGATGAATCCGGTGTCGCGATTTATCGCGTCTTCATAGTCTTTGCGCGACGTGCGGTTCGTGGTGCCGACCTCGTGGAGCCGGGCACCGGTCGACGCCAGCAGGTCGGGCAGGCGGAAACCGTCGCCGATCTCCACCATCTCGCCGCGGCTGACAATGATCTCCTTGTCGCGGGCCAGCGCGGTCGCGGCCAGCACCAGGGCGGCCGCGCCGTTGTTGACCACGTGGACGCCGCCCGCCTCGGGGACCGTCGCCGCGAGGGCTTGGACGGCACCGCGCCCGCGGCGCGCCCTCTTTCCCGTGCCCAGGTCGAGCTCGACGTCGGTGTGGCCGCTCGCCGCCGCGACCGCCTCCCGCGCCGCATCGGACAGTGCCGCCCGGCCCAGGTTGGTGTGCAGGACGACGCCGGTCGCGTTGAGCACCGGACGCAGGCCACCGGCGGTCCCCGGCAACGCGGCGACGGCCGCCGCGGCGACCTCGCCGGGAGCCAGATCACCGTCGCGGACCCGCTGCTGGGCGGCGGTCACGGCCGCCTTGACGACGGGCCGCCCCAGGCGGTCCGCGGCTTCCCGCAGGCGCGGGTCGTTCAACACCACATCCGTACGCGGCACGAGCCGTCGCGCATCCGTCGTCACACCCGTACGTTAATCCCGTCGACATCTCCCCCGCCGTTTGACAGGTTCGACCGGTGTTTCCCGTTGACGCACCGCTGGCCCGGCAGCTGATCGACACGCAGTTCCCGCAATGGAGTGGGCTGCCGCTCCGGCGCCTCGACCCGGCCGGATCCGACCACGTGATCTATCGGCTGGGGGCGGAGCTGTCGGCCCGGTTCCCGCGGCACCCGGGTGCGGTCGGTCAGGCGGCCAAGGAGGCGGCGTGGCTGCCGGTGCTGGCGCCGCATCTGCCGCTGACCGTGCCGGTGCCGGTCGCGGTGGGTCGGGCCGACTTCGGCTATCCGTGGTCGTGGGGCGTGCCGCGCTGGTTGCCGGGGACGTCGGCCGAAGGGCTGGGCGGTTCGGTCGAGACCGCTCTGACACTGGCCGGCTTCCTGTCCACTCTGCAGAGCCTGCCCGTTCCCCCGCCGGCCGACGATTGGCCGGACGCCGGGCCGCTCGCGGGCCGTGACCCGGACACGGACGCCGGGCCGCTCCCGGGCCGGGAACTGGACGCGGACGCCGGGCCGCTCCCGGGCCGGGAACTGGACGCCGGGCCGCTCGCGGGTCGCGATGAGGTCACGCGGGCGGCGATCACGGAGCTGGCCGGGTTCTTCGACGCCGCGGTGCTGACCCGGGTGTGGGAGGAGGCCCTCGAGGCCCCGCCCTGGGGCCGCGCGCCGGTCTGGTTTCACGGCGACTTCCACACCGGCAACCTGCTCGCGGCCGACGGCCGGCTGAGCGCGGTCATCGACTTCGGGGGCCTCGGCGTGGGCGATCCGGCGACCGACCTGCAGATCGCGTACACCCTCCTGGAACCGGCCCCGAGGGCCGCCTTCCGCGCCGCGCTCGATCTCGACGAGGCCACGTGGGCCCGCGGCCGCGGCTGGACCCTGACCGGCGGCCTGCTGGCCCACCGCGCCTACGCCGCCGGCGACGCCCGCATCGCCGCGCAGACCACCCGCCAGATCACCGCCGCCCTGGCAGACGCCGCTCCAGCAGCTGGCCATGCCACGGGCCGTCCGGCTTATCGACGGTGAAAGTCTGGGTGGCCGTGAAGCCCTGCCGCTCGTAGTAGTGCACGAGGCCGCCGCCGTTGCCCGCGTAACAGTCCAGGCGCAGCAGCCCGACGCCGCCCGTGACGGCCAGGACCCGCGCATGCTCGAGCAGCAGGGAGCCGACGCCCCGCGCGGCATCCGAGTGGTCGGTCACCAGCAGCTTGACGAACAGCTCGGGCTCGCTCGGCGCCGGCACCGGCTCGGACGACTGCCCGACGACCAGCACCCCGACGGTCCGGCCGGCATGCTCGGCGACGAAGAACCCGGCCGAAGCCGCGTACTCCTCGGCCAGCGCGACCGTCTCCGGAACCTCGGAGAACGGCGTGCTCCCCCACTGCCCGGGCTGCCCGCGTGCCACCAGCCACCGAACCGCATCGTCGAACACGGTGAGCACAGCACCGACGTCGCCCGGCCCACCCGGCCGAATCATCAACGAACGCATCGACGGATAGTACGGCTTCGCGGCGCCCTCCGGTTACGGCTCGATACGCTCGAAATGGCCGTCGGACTCATAAGCACAAGCGAAGCCAACGCTTCTGATGAGGTGAAGGATGTCGTTCGATGGTCGGCTGGGCAGCAGGATTGTCAGGTCCGTTCCAGCCGGCATATGACGGCGATAGTCGAATAGCTGCCCAATAGCCATCCGCACATCTTCCCGTCGGGCCGTGGCCTTCGCCTCGAAAAGCTCACCGACAGTGACGTCATAGATATCGGTATACATCGGCACCAACTGGCCCGCCGGCGTGATCCTTCGTCGAGCCACCTGGTGACCTTCGCCGGCAAGGACAGCCGCGAAACGATCGACGAGCGCCTTCTCGCGCTTTTCCGCAGTTCGAGCTTTGCCCGCGGGGACGTCGAACGAGTCCGCGGTAGACCGCTCCAGCCCAATGTTGATCGACTCGCCCAGGTGAGAGTCAAAGAACGGCACGGTCTCCGCGTGCCAGCCCACTTGCAGCGGCCTGACTAGTCCCGCTCGTGAAGCGCAAACTTGAGCGGAGGCGGACGGGAATCGAACCCGCCTGACCCGGGTGCCGGGTCACACCGGTTTTGAAGACCGGGAGGGGCACCAGCCACCTGAACGCCTCCGCCGATCACCCTATCCGAGTCCGACGGTGTAAAAGTGGACGCATGACGATCACTCGGCTGACCCAGTACGCGCACGGCGGTGGCTGTGCCTGCAAGATCCCGCCCGGGGAGCTCGAAGCGGTGGTCGCCGGCCTGGTCGGGGCCGAGACGCCGAACGGGCCCGGTGAGCTGCTGGTCGGCCTCGACGACGGGGACGACGCGGCCGTTGTGAAGATCATGCGGGGTACGGCGATCGTCGCGACGGCCGATTTTTTCACGCCGGTGGTCGACGACGCGTACGACTGGGGCCGGATCGCCGCCGCCAACGCTCTCTCCGACGTCTATGCGATGGGCGGAACGCCCGTCGTCGGGGTCAACCTGCTCGCCTGGCCGCGGGAGCTGCTGCCGATGGAGCTGGCCGCCGAGGTGCTGCGTGGCGGCCTCGACGTCGCCCGGGAGGCCGCCTGCCATGTCGCCGGCGGGCACAGCGTCGACGACCCGGAGCCGAAGTACGGCATGGCGGTCACCGGCGTCGCCGACCCCGACCGGATCCTGCGTAACGACCAGGGCGCGCCCGGCATGCCGCTCACCCTGACCAAACCGCTCGGCATCGGCGTGCTCAACAGCCGCCACAAGGCGACCGGCGAGGTCTTCGCGCACGCGGTCGCCACGATGAGCGCCCTCAACCGGGACGCCTCCGAGGCCGCCCTGAAGGCCGGCGTGGTCTGCGCGACCGACGTCACCGGCTTCGGCCTGCTCGGCCACCTGCACAAACTCGCCCGGGCGAGCGGCCTGACGGCCCGCGTCGACGCTGCCGCGGTGCCCTATCTGGAGGGCGCCCGGGAGGCGCTGCGCGGCGGGTACGTCAGTGGCGGCACCCGACGCAACCTGGACTGGGTGCGGCCGCACCTCGACCCGGGTTCCGCGTCCGAGGACGAGCTGCTGCTGCTGGCCGACGCCCAGACCTCGGGCGGTCTGCTGATCGCGGGCGAGATCCCGGGTCACCCGGTGATCGGCGAGCTCTTCCCCGCGCACGGCGACGGGATCACGATCCAGGTCCGCTAGCGCTGCTTGAAGAAGCGCCGCCCGACGAGTGCGGTCGCGATCGGCACGGCGATCCACAGGTCGTAGGCGTAGTCGCTGAGGAAGAACGCGAACGGTATCGACAGCAGGAAGCCGGCCGCCAGACCGCCGGTGCCGAAATAGGCGTTCTTGAACAGATCGGGCGGTGTGTCGGCGCGGTAGAGCCGGTTCCTCTGAATCTGGAGGACCATGAGCAGCCACACCAGGCCGGCCAGCGCCTGCACGATCGCATAGAACACGAACCGCACCTGGAATCCGCCGTCGCCGCTCAGCATGCGGGTGGCGAACGGCGTCAGCACCAGCATGAAAAGCCACAGGAGGGTCAGGAAGACCAGCCGGCCGCCGAGCACGGTCACATAGCGGAAGACCTTGTGATGGTGGGCCCAGTAGAAGCCGATCACATAGAAGCTGATGACGAACGAGATGTATTCGCCGCGATTGGCGGACAACGAGTGCAGCACCAGGTGGTTGGTGTTCCCCGTGGGCACCGGCAACTCGAGAGCGAGCAGCGTGATGGCGATCGCGATGACCGCGTCGGCGAAGAAGGTCAGTCGCTCGGCGGCTATCGCGCGCGGATCGGGCTCGTCAGTCGTGATCTCCCTGGCGTCCATGCCGGTGAATGCTAGACGGCAGACCGGTCAGCAGGCAGTCCCGGCATACGGCGCCGCCGGCCCAGGAAGCGAACAGGTCGACGTCCGGGACCTCCGGTCCCGAACCGTCCAGGGACCACGGACGATGGAAAGGCAGGGCCGGGCCTTGCGCTGACCGGCCACAGAGGGCCACGTCTTTCCTTGCGCGCAGATGACGTACGCCGTCCGCGTCCCGTGCCAGCTCAAAACGTTCCTGCAGGTCGTACCCGATGCTCGCCGACCGCGGCCCGACCAGTTCGTTCCGCGCGGGGTCGACGACCGCATGCCAGGTCCGGTCGTCGGGGGCGACCGTGACCGTCACCGGGACCAGGTCGGCGACCGGCGCGAAGTCCGCGACGACCGGCGGATCGGGCTCGGTCAGAAGCGCGTCCGAGTAGAAGCCGGACAGCACGGCCTCGACGACCGTGCTGTACCGGGCGTATTTGGTTGTGCCGTCCGGAAACCGGATCGCGGCCGGCCAGGTTGCCACCGCTCTATTGAACCGCGGGTGCCTCTTCGAGTGCGGGCGCCGCGGGCATCTTCGTGATCCGCGGCAGCACCAGCGACACCAGCGCGATCGCCGCCAGCACCAGGAACGGCAGCGTGTAGCTCTGGTTGTCGGCGTCGTAGAGCGCGGCCGTGAGCAGCGGCCCGACCACGCCGCCGATACTCCAGGCGACGATCATCGCGCCGTAGATCGCGCCCGCGTTGGGCGTGCCGAAGTAGTCGGCCGCCGTCGCCGGCATCGTGCCGAACCCGCCGCCGTAGGCCAGGTAGATCAGCGCGGCCAGGACCGCGAACAGCGCGAACGCCGACGCCCAGGGCAGGATCGCGAAGCAGACCAGCTGCAACGCCAGCATGCCGAGGAACGCGAACATCCGGCCCGTACGGTCGGACAGCCACGCCCAGAAGATGCGGCCGCCGCCGTTGAACAGGCCGAGCACGCCGACCATCGTGGCCGCCGTCCCCGCCGACACCCCGGCCACCCCCTGGGCCGCGTCGGAGGCCTGCGAGATGAAGCCGATGCCGCAGGTCACGTTCAGCGTCAGAATGGCGGTCAGCATGTACCACTGTTTGGTGCGCAGCGCCTCGGGCAGCGAGTAGTTACGGGTTCCGGCGACCGCCCGCCCGGTCGACGCGGGCACGAAACCGGGCACCTGGTAGCCGGCCGGCGGATTGCGGAAGAACAGCGCGCCGACCACGCCCGCGATCAGATAGGCGATGCCCAGTGGCAGGAAGACGCTGGTCTTGTCGTCGGTGCCGTTGAGCAGCGCCTTGGCCGCCGGGGCGGTGATCACGGCGCCGAATCCGAAGCCGGCCACCGCGATGCCGGTGATCAGGCCACGCCGGTCGGGGAACCATTTCGAGAGCATCGCGATCGGCGTGATGTAGGCCGCGCCGAGCCCGATGCCGCCGAGCACGCCATAGGTCACCACGAGCAGCCACAATTGGCCGCCGGTGTTGACCAGCGAGGCGAGCATGGTGCCGATCGCATAGAGCACGACACCGGCGAGGGCGACCGTGCGCGGGCCGCGGCGGTCCTGAATGCGGCCGCCGATCAGGCTGCCGATGAAAATCGTGCCGATCGCGAACTCGAACGGCAGCACGGCCTCGGATTTGCTCCAGCCGAATTCGGCTTGCAAGGGTTTGTTGAAGACACTCCACGCGTAGACCGCGCCGAGGGCCAGTTGGACGAGAACGGCGGCGGCGACGATCCACCAGCGGCCGCGGGTCGGATTTCTCTCGACGGTCACCTGTTCGGGAGTATTGGTGCTGGACGTCGCCATCTCGACCTCCTCGCCGGGGCGCGTCTTGATCGACTTTAGTCAATGACGCTACCGGCCCCGGCGCCCCCGCGCATCTTCTGTTCGAGCAGGAGGAACGCTTGATCAGCGAAGCTTGCCGTCGAGCCGTTCCCGCTGCGGGACGACCGTGTATTTCGGGTCCTTGGCCGATGCGATGCCGGCCTCGAAGACACCGAACCGCGTCAATGCCGACCCGGCGAGAAGAGCGAACCCGGACAGCGCGGAGATGATCCGGCTGCGTCGCCCGGCGAGCGCCCCGAGGGCGCCGGCCGCGGTGAGCGTACGGGCGGAGCGCAGCCATTTCCCGGCTTGCTCGTTCTGATAGGGCTCGCTGAGAATGCCTTTCCCGGTCTCCACCCGGTGTGCGTTGTAGAGCTCGAGCCCGGCACCGAGCACAGCCATCCGCCGGGCCGGCCCCGCCTCGTCGGCCGGTGCGGCGATCAGGCCGACCGCGGCGCCACTGGCCATCGCACTCCCGGCGAAGACGAACGGCAACTCCTTGTACGCGGCGTTCCAGCTCGGCGTCGCGGTGTCGGTGAGCAGCACAGCCGTGTACGTCGCGAGCGCGGGTGCGAGCGCCGCCGCACCGAGGCCTGCGGCCGCCCCGACCGGGGGCAGCACCTTGCGCACCAGGCCGAGCAGCCCGCGCCTGGGCAGCATCGGAGCCGCCTCGGCGGCCGCGGCCGCGCCGGCCGCCACGCCGAAGCCGGACAGGATCCAGGTGCCCATCGACATTGCCGAGGTCGGCTTGGCCACCCGCAGCATGTTGACGAACCGCTCGGGCCGGCCGAGGTCGTTGATCAGGAAGTAGGTGCTCAGGCCGAGCGCGCCCGCGGCACCGAGCCGCCCGGCCCGGCGCAGCCCCCGGCGACGGGTCAGCTGACCCCCGGCGGCGAGCAGGGCCGAGCCGGCGGCGAGGCCACCGGTGAACAGGTACGCCGGGACGTCCTTCTCCCACGGCGCGGCCCGCACGACCGGCCGCCCGTAGTAGGACCGGAACGTCGCCGGCGGCACCATAGCCCGGTCGCCCCCGCCGCGACGCCGCCGCTCCCCGGCATCCCGGCCGCGCCCGGACCGCGGACCATTCCCGCGCGCGCTCTCGGAGCGCGACCCGTTGATCGGCTGGGGATCGCTCGTCGGCTGGGGGTCGGTCATGGGCGCCTTCCGGAGAACGAGACCACCACGGCGGCGGCGATGGTCAGGGCGGCCAGGCCCGCCTTCTTCCACATCTTGGGCAGGTCGCGCGTGGCGACGACCGGGTCGGGCGGCAGGCCGTAGACCTCGGGCTCGTCGAGCAGCAGGAAGAAGGCCCCGTCGCCGCCCACCCCGTCGGACGGGTCGTGGCCGTAGAGTCGGGCCGACTCGACGCCCTGCTCGTGCAGTGCGGCCACCCGCGCCGCCGCGCGTTCGCGCAGCTCGTCGAGCTCGCCGTACTGGATGGACTCGGTCGGGCACGCGGTCGCGCAGGCCGGCTGCAGGCCGTCGCCGATGCGGTCGTAGCACATCGTGCACTTCCAGGCCCGGCCGTCGTCCTCGCGGCGGTCGATCACGCCGTACGGGCAGGCCGGAATGCAGTAGCCGCAGCCGTTGCAGATGTCGTCCTGCACGACGACCGTGCCGAACTCGGTGCGGAACAGCGCACCGGTCGGGCAGACGTCGAGGCAGGCGGCGTGCGTGCAGTGCTTGCACACGTTGGACATCATCAGCCAGCGGAAGTCGCTGCGCGGAGCGTCGAGCGTGCGGCCGGGCAGGTCCGATCCCGGCATGCCGAGAAACTGCGGCCCGGTGGACGAGCCGGAGAAACTGTCGGACCCGGCTGCAATAGTGTCCCCACCCAGTGTCGGGGTGGGGGCGGTCTGCGGGGCGCCCGGCGGAGTCCCGATCATGGCCGCTGCCGCGAGCGCGTCGACCGCGGGCGTGATGCCCGGCTCGGTGCCGGTCGGCACGGTCGTCGTGGCCGCCACGACCGCGGTCCGCGCGCTTGCCGACGGGCCGACCGGCTGGCCCGCGAAGGCGCCCGGCACATCCGTGGCCGCGCCGGAGCCGGCCCGGGGCTGCTCGATGAACGCCACATGCCGCCACGAGTTGGCCGACAGCCCACCGGTGTTGTCGTAGGACTGGCCGAGCAGGTTGAAGCCGTCGTCCGGGATGGCGTTCCACTCCTTGCACGCCACCTCGCACGCCTTGCAGCCGATGCAGACCGACGTGTCGGTGAAGAAGCCGACCCTCGGCGGCGCGTCGACATACCCGGCGTCGGGCGCCGGGTCGAGCGGTCCGAACAGGCTGTTAGGCATCGGGCGAGTCCTTGGTGACGGCCGGCGTGTGGTGGTCGGGGGTCAGTCCCGCGCGCTGACGGTAGCCCTCAACGTACGTCAGGAGCGCCGGACCGACCGGCCGGCGGCCGGGCTGGATGTCGCAGGTGCCGACCTTGCTCTCCTGAATGAGCACGTTGGGGTCGAGGGTGATGCCGATGAGGTCGTTGGCCGAGTCGCCGGTGACCAGGCCCTCGCCGCCCCAGTGGTAGGGCAGCCAGAGCTGGTGCACGATGCGGCCCTCGATGCGCAGCGGGGTCAGCCGGTCGGTGATCAGCACCTTGGCCTCGATCGCGGCCCGCGCGGTCACGATGTGGGCCCAGCCGAGGTGGTCGAGACCGCGAAGCGACGCCAACTCGGGCGACACCTCGACGAACATCTCCGGCTGCAGCTCGGACAGGTAGGCCAACTGGCGGCTCATGCCACCCGCGGTGTGGTGCTCGGTGAGCCGGCTCGTGCTGAAGACGAACGGGAAGATCTCGGAGTGCGGTTCGGGCGGGCTCGGGTTGGTCAGGTTGTCCGACCGGTCGTAGACCTTGCGGGTCGGGTTGGCCTGCTGGGTGTAGAGCGGGTTGCGGACCATCGACTCGGCCGGCTCGTAGTGGGTCGGCATCGGGCCGTCGATGAGGCCGCTCGGGGCGTACAGCCAGCCCTTCCCGTCGCCCTGCATGATGAACGCGTCGTCGCCCGAGATCGCCTCGACGCCCGAGGCACCGTCCGGCGGGCGGTACGAGGGCGGCTTCGTCTTCTCGAAGTCGGGCACGTCCTCGCCGACCCATTCCTTCCCGGACGGGTCCCACCAGACGTACTTCTTCCGCTCCGACCAGGGCTTGCCGTCGGGGTCGGCCGAGGCGCGGTTGTAGAGCGTGCGCCGGTTGGCCGGCCAGGCCCAGCCCCACTCGCCGGCCACCCAGTTCTGCTCGGAGCCCGGCTTGCGGCGCGCGGCCTGGTTGACCCCGTCGGCGAAGACGCCGGTGTAGATCCAGCAGCCACCGGAGGTCGAGCCGTCGGGCTTCATCTGGTTGAACGTCGACAGTGGCTTGCCGGTGGTCAGATCGTAGCCGTTGATCTCCCGGAGCACGGCCTCGGCGTCCGGCTCGTCGCGGCCGTATTCCCAGGTCAGTGCCGCGATGCCCTGATCTCGGGGCAGCGTCGACCCGGCCAGCCGCTCCTTGATGCGGCGGCCGAGGTGGTAGAAGAACCAGAGATCGCTGCGGGCGTCGCCCGGCGGCTCGACCGCCTTCTCGCGCCACTGCAGCATGCGCTGGGTCTGGGTGAACGTGCCCTCCTTCTCGACGTGCGAGGCGGCGGGCATGAAGAAGACCTCGGTCCTGACCGACTCCGGGCTCATCTCGCCGGTCGCGACCTCGGGGCCGTTCTTCCAGAACGTGGCGCTCTCGATCATGTAGAGGTCGCGGACCACGAGCCAGTCGAGGTTGGCCATGCCGATCCGCTGGGCGCGGCCGTGCGCCGACCCGACGGCCGGGTTCTGGCCGAGCAGGAAGAACCCCTTGATCTTCCCGTCGATCATGTCGAGCGTCTGCCGGTACGTACCGTGATCGCCGGTGATCTTCGGCATCCAGCCGAAGCCCCAGTCGTTGTCCTTGGTCGCGGCGTCGCCGAAATAGGCCTTGAGCAGGCTGACCGCGTACGACTCGGCGTTGGCCCAGAAGCCCTTCTGGCCCGGGTGGCGGATCTCGTCGACCCAGTCGCGGAACGACTCGTGCTTGGTGTGGTGCGGCATCGGCAGGTAGCCGGGCAGCAGGTTGAACAGGGTCGGGATGTCGGTCGAGCCCTGGATGCTGGCGTGCCCGCGCAGGGCCAGCACGCCGCCGCCCGGCCGGCCCATGTTGCCGAGCAGCAGCTGGATGATCGCGCCGGTGCGGATGTACTGCACGCCGACGCTGTGCTGGGTCCAGCCGACCGAGTAGACCAGCGCGCTGGTGCGCTCGCGGCCCGAGTTGGCCGTCCACGCCTCGCAGACCTCGAGGAACTTGTCCTGGGGCACGCCGCAGAGCCGCTCGACGACCTCGGGCGTGTAGCGGGCGTAGTGCCGCTTGAGGATCTGGTAGACGCAGCGCGGATCCTGCAGCGTCGGGTCACGCGGCACGTCGGACGGCACCGGTACGCCGTGCGACTCGTGCCGCAGCCCGGACGCGGTCTCCCGCCCGGTGTGCGACTCCCCCGACCCGGCCGCGTCCTCCTCGGAACCCGAGTACATCCAGCTGGACTGGTCGTAGGTGTTGGTCTCCGGGTCGAAACCGGAGAACAGCCCGTCGAGGTCCTCGGTGTCGCGGAAGTCCTCACTCACGATCATGGACGCGTTGGTGTACGCCAGAACGTACTCCCGGAAGTCCTTCTCGTTGTTCAGGATGTAGTTGATCACCCCGCCCAGGAACGCGATGTCGGCCCCCGCGCGCACCGGCAGAAAAGTGTGCGCGAGCGCGCTCGTCCGCGTGAACCGCGGGTCGATGTGGATGATCTTGGCGCCGCGCTTCTTGGCCTCCACCACCCACTGGAAGCCCACCGGGTGGGCCTCGGCCATGTTGGAACCCTGAATCACGATGCAGTCGGCGTTAGCCAGATCCTGGAGGAAGCTGGTGGCCCCGCCACGGCCGAAGGAGGTCCCCAGACCGGGGACGGTGGCGGAGTGTCAAATACGCGCCTGGTTCTCGATCTGGATGGCGCCGATCGCCGTGAAGAGCTTCTTGATCAGATAGTTCTCTTCATTGTCGAGCGTCGCGCCGCCCAGGCTCGAGATGCCCAGCGTGCGGTTGAGCGGCTTGCCGTCGGGGTCGGTGTCCTGCCAGGTCGCCTCGCGCGCGGCCAGCACCCGGTCGGCGATCATGTCCATCGCCGTCTCGAGGTCGAGGGTCTCCCAGTCAGTGCCGTACGCCCGCCGGTAGAGCACCTTCTGCTGGCGCCGGTCGCTGGTCACCAGGCTCTTGCTGGCCGAGCCCTTGGGGCACAGCCGGCCGCGGGAGACCGGGCTGTCGGGGTCGCCCTCGATCTGGACGACCTTGCCGTCCTTGACGAAGACCTTCTGTCCGCAACCGACCGCGCAGTAGGGGCACACGGACCGGGCCACGGAGTCGGCGGTCTCGGTGCGGGCGGTCAACGACTTCGACTGGTCGGACTGCGCGGCGGCGCCCCGGCCCAGCGGGTCGGTCCCGGTCAGCTGGCGATAGACCGGCCAACCCTCGATCCAGGTTCGTACGCCCACGAGATCAGACCCTAGCCCGACTCGCGGGGTTTCGCACGGGCGCCGGGGACGAAATGATGTCGCCCATGGATCAGCTCGACACGTCGGTCGCCCACCCGGCCCGCCGCTACGACTACTGGCTGGGCGGCAAGGACAACTTCGCGGCCGACCGGCAGTCGGGTGACGAGATCCCCGACCGGGCCGCGGTCGGCCTCTACGCGGGAGTCGGCCGCAAGAGCTGATCATGGACTTCCGCCGGCTCGCCGCCCGCCTGCGGGGCGCACGCACCGCGCCCGGGGAGCCGGTGCCGGCGGGCGGGATGCTGGGCCGGGCGGCCGAGGTCGCCCGCATCGTCGACGCGCTGCGCGAACCGGGCATGACGGTCACGGTGCACGGGCCGGCCGGTTCGGGGACGACCACGCTGGCCCGGCTGGTGCGGGCCGACCCGCGCATCGAGCGCCGCTTCCGCGGCGTTCACTGGGTCACCCTCGGACCACACGCCCGGCTGGGTGCCCTGGCGGGCAAGGTTTCCCATCTCGTACGCGGGCTGGATCCGGCACCCGCCCACCCCGCGTCCGACGTGGCCGACGCCGCTGGACAACTCGCCACGGTTCTCGCCGGTCAGCGGCCCCACCTGCTGATCCTCGACGACGTACGCTCGGCCGAGCAGCTGGCCGCGTTCCCGGTCACCGGCCGTTCGGCCCGTCTCGTCACCACCCGCGACGCGTCGCTGGCCGCCGGAGCCGGCCTCTCGCTCGCTCTCGGCCGTGTGCCGCCGGAGCTGGCCCGGTCGGTGCTGATGGCCGGGCGACCGCCGCTGCCCGAGGAGACGGTCGCCGCGCTGGCCTCGCTCGGCGACGGGCTGCCCCGGTCCCTGCGGCGGGCCAACCGGCTGCTCGCCGACCGGCCCGACCCGCGGGCGGTCGCCTTCGCGCTCGAACGGGACGGGGCGGTGACGGCGCTGGCCGACCTGCTCAAGCCCGACGAACGGGACCGGTGGGCCGAGCTGGCGGTGTTCGCCGACGACGCGGTGCCGGTCGAGCTGGTGCTGGGATTCTGGTTCGAGACCGGCCGGATGACCCGCGACGAAGCCGACGCACTGCTCTCGCGGCTCGCCGACCTGCGGCTGATCGCGCGGGCTTCGACGGGCGTGGGCGCCACCGTACGGCTGCCGGGAGCCGCCGCCGGCGCACCCGCCCTGCACGCCGCGCTGCTCGACAGCACCCCGGTGCCGGCCGACTCCCGCTACCTGCGGCACCACTACGTCGAACATCTGCTCGCCGCCGGGCGCGAGCCGCCGGGACTCGACTGGCTCGCCGTACGCCTGGAGCGGGACGGCCTCGCCGGACCGCTCGCCGACCTCGCCCGCCGGCCTTCCGGCGATCTGCGCCGGACCCTGGCCCGGGCCGCCCACCTGCTGGCGCCGACCGATCCGCCGCACGCCGTGACCGACATCCTGCACAGCCGGTTGCCGACGTCCCACCAGCCGGTCCTGGCGGTCGAGGGCGTGGTGCCCGACCCGCTCGACCCGGCGCTGATCCGCACCCTGGCCGCCGGGTCGTGGACCCAGGCCCTCGCCGTCGCACCGGACGGAAGCTGGCTCGCGGCCGGGACGGTGACCGGCGAGGTGCGCGCGTGGAACCTCACCGACGGCTCGCTACGGCTGCGGATCAAAGCCCATCCGGAGGCGGTCCACGCGCTGGCGATCGCACCGAACGGCGGGTGGCTGGTCACCGCCGGCAACGACCATCTCGTACGGCTGTGGGACGCCGCCACCGGCGAGGCGCGGGCCGAACTGGACTGCGGCAGCGGGCCGGTGTGGACCGTCGCGATCTCGCCCGACGGAAGCTGGCTGGTGACCGGCGGCGAGGACGGCACGGTACGGCTGTGGGACGCGGTCAGCGGGCGGCCCCGGCGCCAGCTGCGCGGGCCGGGAGCGGCGGCCCGGTCGGTGGCGATCGCGCCGGACGGCGGCTTCGTGGCGTCCGGCGACTTCACCGGCCAGGTCCGCGTCTTCAACCCGGGCTCCGGCCGCAAGACCCTCCACTTCTCCACCGGCGGCGTCGTCTCGGCCCTCGCCGTCAGCCCGTCCTCCCGGTTCCTGGCCACCGCCCACTGGTCCTCCCCGACCCGCCGGTGGGACCTCCGGACGATGGACGAGACCCGGCTGGGCGGCCCCGCCCAGTGCCTGGTCTGGGCCCCGGACGAGAGGTGGCTCGCCGTCGGCGGGATCGACAACCGAGTTCTCCTGTGGACCGCGAGCGGCCGGGAGCTTCGCCGCTACCCCGGTCATCGCGGCAGCACCGACTCCCTGAACTGGGTCGACGGGCGGGTCGACGCTCTCGCGGTGGCGCCCGGCGGGCAGTGGCTGGCCACCGGCGGTCAGGACGAACTGGTGCGCGTCTGGGAGGCCGGCTTCGGCCCCCGGTCGGTGCCGGCCGGCGGACCGCTGCGCGCGGTCTCGCTCTCCCCCGACGGCCGGACGCTGCTGACCGCGACCGACCAGGCGATCAACATCGGCTCACACTTCGTGGCCGCGCCCGGCCCGGTCTCGGCCGCCGCGGTCGCCGACGACGGCGCCTGGTTCGTGCTCGGCGACGACCGGACGATCCGCGACACGGTGACCGGCGGCATCCGGTCGGTCCTGCGCGGCCACCAGGGCGACGCGGCCTCGATCCTCATCGCGCCGGGCGGCTCGCTGATCGCCACCTGGGGGCCGGACGCACCACTGCAGCTCTGGGACAGCGCCGACGGGCGCGCGCTGTGGCAGGTGCGAGGCGTGACGACGGCCGCGTTCAGCCCCGACGGCGGCGTGCTCGTGGTCGCGACCACCGACCACGACATCGTGCTGGTCGATCCCGCGACCGGCACGATACGCCGCCGCGCGACCGACGCCCCCGGCCTGATCGGCGCCGTGGCCGTCACCTCCGACGGCTGGAAAATCGCGGTCGCGCGGGGCCCGGCCCTCGACCTGTTCGACCTGAGAAGCCGGCAGCGCACCCGGTTCCGCACCGCGGCCGGCGGCCTGATCCGATCGCTGGCGATCTCCCCCGATGGCGACCACCTGGCCACCGTCGACAGCCGGCGGGCGATCCAGATCTGGCACGGGACCGACGGCGCGGTCGCCATGATGCGGCTCGACCAGGTGGCGTACGCCTGCACCTGGACCTCTCCCCGCACCCTGTCCGTCGCCGGCGCCGCCGGCCTCTACCGCTTCCACTTCCGTCCGCCGGCGACAGGCGGCTGATTCGGCTACCGGGCCGGCTCAGCCGGGAGCCGCGTCCTATGTCGACGCCGGCCCCTCGCATTGTTCATTCCGGCCACACTGTTCAATAAGCCGGTCGAGCCGTGGCCGTCCGGGCGACGCCGCTGAAAAATACAGCTACTGGTAACACTTCAATCGGGCTTGCCGGTTATTGTCGGGAACCGTCACGCCGCTCCGATGGCGGTATCGGCACAACGTGCCGCCGAGAGTTACGACCGACGGCTTTGCAATGGAGTCCGCGATGTCTGAGTCAATGTCGTCACGGGGTACGCCGAGACCTGACGCCGGTGGCTTGCCGCCGGTGAGTCTCGGTCCAGATGCGGAAGGAAGCTCGGTGCCGAGCATCATCAACGAATTGCCGGCGGGTCGGCAACACGCCTCCCGCCTTCCGGCCGTCGTCGGTAATCTGCCGCTGCGCAACGCCGACTTCACCGGCCGGAGCGAGCTGCTCGACCGGCTCCACCAGCGGCTTCGGACGGGCACGACCGCGGTTCTTCCTTCGGCGGTCCACGGCCCGGGCGGAATCGGCAAGTCGCAGCTCGTCACCGAGTACGTGTATCGGCATCAGTCAGACTTCGACCTGATCTGGTGGGTCCCGGCCGAGCAGCCGACCCAGATCCGAACCGCGTTGACCGACCTGGCCGCCCGTCTCGCATTGCCGGTGCCGATGACGGCGAATACCGCCGTGCCGGCCGCTCTCGAAGCGTTACGGATCGGCCGGCCGTACGCGAATTGGCTTCTCATCTTCGACAACGCCGAGAATCCGGCGGAGGTCGAGCGTTTCTTCCCGCGCGGGGGTCCGGGGAGCATCGTGGTCACCTCGCGAAATCCGAACTGGAGCGAAATGGCGAGCGCCCTGCCGATCCAGGTCTTCGACCGGAACGAAAGCGTCGAGCTGATGCGCCGCCGCGACCCCGGCCTCGCCTCGGACGACGCCGACCGGCTGGCCACCGTCCTCGGTGACCTGCCGCTGGCGATCGAGGCGGCGGCCGCCTGGCGGGCCGAGACGAAGATGGCGCCCGATGACTATCTGACGCTCCTCGACGAGAGCCGATCGGAACTGGGCGAAGACTCGGCCCGCGAGGAGCTGGATTATCCGCCCCAGGTGGCCGCGGTCTGGAACATCTCGCTGCAGGGCCTGGGCCGGCGCGATCCCTCGGCCCTGCGGCTGTTGCAGCTGTGTGCGTTCTTGGCGCCGGAACCGATCAGCAAGCAACTGATCTCCAAGCTCGACCCGCTGGTGTTCAACTCGGATCGTCGCGACAGGGCGATCCGCACCATCGGCAAGCTGGCACTCGTCCGCCTCGATCACCGCAGCGGCTCCTTCCAGATGCACCGTCTGGTTCAGCGGGTCCTGATCAGCCAGATGGACCCGGCCACGCGCGAGGCCATGCGTCACGGCGCCCACCTCATTCTCGCGGGCAACGACCCCGATCAGCCGGACGATCCGGATTACTGGCCCCGGTACGCCGAGCTGTATCCCCACCTCGTCGCCTCGCAGGCCGAGAGCTGCCGGGACGATCTCGTCCGCGCCATGATCATGAACGAGGTCCGCTATCTCTGGCGATGGGGCGAGCACGAAGAAGCCCGCGAACTCGCCCGGCGCGCCTACCGGGCCTGGTTGGAGTGGGGTGACGAGAGTGAGCCGGGCACGTTGCGGATGGCCTACTGGCTCGGCTTCCTGCACTTCGTGATCGGCGACTACCCGGTCGCGGCCACCCTGAATGCCAGGACTCTGGAGCTCTACCGGTCAGCGGAGGGCGAAGACGCCGCGGAGACCCTGAACGCGATGGGTGCGGTCGCGTCCGACCGCCGCGTGGCCGGCGACTTCGCCGGCGCCCTGGTGCTCTCCCAGACCGTCTACGAGCGTGCCGACCGGGCCTTCGGCGCCGACGACCCGTTCACGCTGAACGCGGCCCACAATCTCGCCGTCAGCATGCGGCTCTCCGGCCTCTTCGGGCGGGCCCTTCAACTCGACGAGCGGACGTATCAGTCGAAGGTGCAGATCTTCGGCAACGATCATCCGGACAGCCTGCTCACCGCCGGCGGCATCAACCTCGACCGGCGTGAGCTCGGCGACTATGTCAAGGCGCATGCCGACCAGGAGGATGTCGTGGTCGCGACCCGCCGTGTCCTGGGCTACGACGATCACCCGGACCTGTTGCGCGTCAACCGCGAGCTGGCCCGGTTCCGGCGTAAGGCGGGCCTGCGCCGGGAGGCCCTCGACCTGTCCAGTGACGTGCTTCGCCGCTACCGTGACCGGTACGGCGACCAGCATCCGGAAACGGTTCTCGCTCAGCTGACCGTCTCGATCGATCAACGGGAAACCGGCGACTGGAACGCCGCCCGCGAGTCCGGCGAGGCCGCGTTGCGGAGTCTCGTAGAGCGGTACGGCGACGGCCACCCGCACACCGCCGGGGCCCGGTCCGACCTTGCCGTGACCTTGCGTCTACTCGGTGACCATCAGCGGGCAAGGGACCTGAACGAGCAGGCCGTCCGGTCCTTGAGCGAGCGGCTCGGCGAGTCGCACGCGCTGGTTCTGGCCGCGCGCATCAACCTGGCCAGTGACCGTTTCGGACTCGGCGAGTTCGACGAGGCGTTCGCGCTCGACGAGGAAAACTACCGGCAGTGCGGGAAGTTCCTCGGTCAACGGCACCCCACGACGCTCGCCTGCGGCGTCAATCTGGCGATGGACCTCCGTGGCCTGGGCCGGGACGGCGAGGCGAGCACGCTGTTCGAGGCCACGATGAACGCGTTCCGCACCACTCTCGGCGAGGAACATCCGGTCACCGCGGCGGCCGGCGCGGGCATCCGGGTGAACTGCGACGTCGATCCGCTCAGCTTGTAGCGACGTAGGGCGCCCGGCGTCAGTCGACGGCGGTCACCGTGAGCCGGTTGTTCTGCAGGCAGACCAGATACTTCGCGACGTTGCGGCAGCCGATCCACCCGGTGCCGGCCACCGTGCCCGCGAGGTACTGGCTGCCGGTGCGCAGGTCGAGGCGTACGAGCGCGGCCTCGTCGCGGATCACGTAGGCCGACGACGCCTCCGGGGCGCCGGACACGGTGGTCCGCCCGTCCGGGCGCCAGCTGCCGAGCCCGGCGCTCCCGGCGCCGAGTGGGCGGCCGGTCGCCGGGTCGAGGAGCTGAAAGCGGCCGTCCAGGTCGGACGAGGCGATGATCCGGTCGTCGCGGACCGGCCAGGCGACCGTCACGCCGGGCAGGCGCCAGCGGCCCGCGCCGGTGTCCGGGTCGTAGCCGATCAGGGCGCCCGGCACCGTGCCGCACAGCACCGCCCGGCAGTCGAAGAGTGAGCCGCCGGCATGCCACAACTCGGCGAGCGTGTCGGGGCGGTACACCGTGTTCGCCTGACCGGACGAGCCCTGGCTGGTGACAACCAGGCGGCCGGCGGCGGCGGACAGCCGGGCGTTGCCCGGCCACGGCACCTTTGCCGTACGCGTAACAGCACCGTCGGCGTACCGCAGGACCGTGAGCCGCCCGTCCACGCCCGCCGTGACCACCGCGCCGCCCGCGACGACCACGCTCGCCAGGCCGGGCACCGGCCGGCTCCACAGCACGCGGCCGTCGTGCAGTCCGACGTCGCGGAGTTCGGGCGGCCCGCCGGTGTCGTCGAGCAGCAGCACCGACCGGTCGGTGACGTCCTGCGGGGCGCCCGCCGCCCGCCACAGCACCGCACCGGTCCGCGCGTCCCGGCCGATCGTGCGGGTCGTCCGGGAGAGCAGCAGGTCGGGGCGTTCGAAGTACCTCTCGAAGCCGTCCGGCGCCACGATCACCCCGCCGGCCACGGACGGAACCGCCGCCACCACGCCGGGCGACGCGGCCGACCACCGCACCGCGCCGTCGGCCAGCCCGTACGCCGTCAGCGTCGCGTGATGCGACACGTAGAGCGTCGCCGGCGTCAGCGTCACAGTGTCGTTGTCCCGGTCGTACGGCCCAGACCACAGCAGCCCGGTGAGGTGCGGGGCCGACCGGACCGACCCGGTGACCAGGGCCAGCGTGAACAGCCCGATGACCAGCAGCGCCACCGACCGTGACGGCACCATCCCCAGCGGCCGTCCGGCCGGCCGCGCGGCGACGTCAAGATCGGCGATCGTCACGCCAGAAATCTAGCGCGCTCGCGGCCCGGAACACCTGGGCTTCCGGCGAAGGTGGGAGCGCGCGACGCGCCCCGGGATCCCCCGGGGCGCGTCGGCTGGGCGTTACTCGTGTGAGTAGGTCATGGTGAAGCTGTTGCCTCCGGAAAGGGCGCTGGCGTGCGCTTCGTAGACGCCGTTGGCGCTCGGGTCCATCGCGACCGGGCTGAAGTTGCCGATCGGCGAGCCGTTCGCGGTCACCGAGGTGAACTTGAGCGAGCCGAAGTTCGGGTATTTGCCGGGGGGCGACTCGATGATCGCCTCGGCGTTCGCGTTGCGGGCGCCGGAGAGCGACTTGTTGGTCGAGTAGTTCCAGCCGCGGGTCGTGTCGCTGATCGCCAGCGTGTAGGTGCTGCCGCTGGTGTGGGTGACCGAGGCGTGGATGCTGTCACCGGCCCGCACCGGGTAGGACGACGAGCTCAGGTAGACCGGCGCGGCCGGGTACATCTCGTACCAGGCCTGGTAGACCGCCGAGCCGGACGAGCAGTCGGTCGCGACGCCGGTCTGCTCGACGGTCGACGACGAATAGCCGTCGATGCCGACCCAGGGCGCGTACAGGTCGCTGCGGGAGTTGCACTTCACGGTGGGCTCGGACCAGGTGGCGGCGACCGAGCTGAAGGTGCCCGTGGCCGCGTAGCCGCCCCAGTTGTACCCGTTGATGTTGAAGTTGCCGCCGATCGTCCGGAGTGCGGTGGCCCCGGCGGGGTGGTGGGCCGGGCCGAAGCCGCCGGCGGCGGTTGCCGGGCCGGCGGAGACCGGGGTGAGCAGGGCGGCAGTGGCCAGTACGGTGGCCAGCCGGTGGGCTGAGCGCAGTCGCATGATGGCTCCTTCGCGAGGCGTGAGGGGTTGAGCGCCACCATAGGACAGAAATTGACGCACGAAAATATCTACTTTGGTAAATCACCCGTAAAAGCGGTCGTGACGTGCCTATCTAGACAAGGGTGAATTCTGCTACGGACCGAAGTGCGCATAGGCCGCCCAGAACTCGGGTGCGTCCGGCAACGCCCGCCTGACTTCCAGCACCGCGGCGTGCAGCGCGACCGCCGACCGGGACGGATCGATGCCGCCGGGAACGGCCAGGCCGTCATAGAGCCGCGAACACACCACGGCCGTGATCGAGTCGGCGATCGACCACAGCGAGCCGATCACGTGCCGGAAGCCGGCGATCTGAAACGCCGTGCCGAGGCTGATCGTCTCGTCCGGCAGCACCTCCCCGCCCCGCACGGTCTCGCAGGCCGACAGCACGGCCAGCCCGGCCGGTCCGGTCGACCGGAGGTCCCACAGATCGCGGACGCTCAACGGCCCATCGGCCAAGGCGAGTCGACCGAGCGCCGGAACGGCCAGATCCTGGCTGCCGTGACACGAGAAATGCACGGCCGGACTTCCCGCCAATGCGGCCAGCACCTCTTCTTTGCGGGCCTCCGGGCCGACCAGCGATCGGACCCGAGTCACATGTCCGGCGACGATCCTTTCCTCCCGTGCCACCCCGGGCAGATCGGCCAGGCCTTCAGTCTTCGGCATCCCGACGAAAAGCGCGGTGTCGACGATATTCGCGCCGTCGTGCAGAAGCTCCCGCAACGATGCCGTATAGGACGGAACAGTTCGGTCCAGCGCCGCCGCGTGCAACGGCAAAAGGCTCAGCAAACCGGTCGGGCACCACCAGACACGGGAAATCTCCGGCCCCAGAACATCGAGCACCGGCTCGGCGACAACGCTCGACAACCATTCGATCGTTTCGGCGATCATCCGGCGGGCCGTCCCCCGGCCGCGGTCGTCGGGGGACGAGGTGACCACGCCGACCGCGGTCAGGAAAGCGACGACCCGGTCGGCCAGTTCGCCGGCGCTCAGCCCCGGCAGCGAAACGACCCGGACCTCACCGCCGGCCAGCACCAGCGCGTCGCATCGGCGACCAGCCACATTGACCACGACAACCGGCCCGCGATCGGCCGCACGCACCAGATCGGCGAATTCCGGCGGCCGCAGGAAATCGGCGAACCCGGGCACCCGCCGGATGCCGGCCAGCACTTCCCGGCGCTGAACCGCCATTTCGTGCCGTCGCTCGGGCACCCCATTCGCCGACGCGCCGTCGAGCAGGTCCTGCACTTCGGCCAGCCGATCGGCCCGCGCCGGCTCCCTTTCCCGCAACCGGTCCAGGCTCACCCGGGCGTCCCGCACCCGCGTGAGCAGCACACCCCGGCCGTATTCCAGCAACTCGACCGCCCGCTCCGGCCGGCCCGCCTCGATCGCGCATGCGGCCGCCGCCCCGGCCAGTCCGGCGAATCGGGTCAGCAATCGCGCCTGATCATCGGGATCCATACCGTGCCACGCGACCAGGTCGAGCAATTCAATCGCCGTCGTATAACCGTCCAGAGCCGCGGGCAGATCACCGGCGCCCTCGGCCAGTGCGGCATATCTTCGGGCGGCCGTCGCCCTCAGCAGAGACGGCGCGGCCTCGACCGCGCTCGCCGCGCTGAGCGCGGCCAGCGCCTCGTTTCGGAGGGCTTCGACTTCCGCCTGCGCCCTTTCCGGTACGCCGAGAGCTTCGTCCAGCGCCGTCGCGATGTTGAGCAGATACATCGTTTGTTCGGCGTGGCCGGCGTCCAATCCCTCGGGTGCCCGCCGATACGCGTCTAGGGCCGCCGGAAGGTCGGCCGACCGCCCGTCGAGCCGGGACCGCACCAGCAGCACGTTGCCGAGATTGGTGAATGCCCGTCGCCGGTCGGCCGGGCCGGCCAGCTCGCGGGCCCTCTCCAGCGCTTCGACCGCTTCGTCGAGCGCTTCCGCCTCGCCGGTCACCTGGTAGCGACTCAGGTTGGCCAGAGCCAGTGTGCCGAGAGTCGCCGCTTCGGCCCCGGCGTCACCGTCCCGCCGTACGAGCAGAGCGGCCTCTCGCAGAGAGGCCACCGACGCGGTGGCATCGTGCTGATTCTGGTCTTTGTCGCCGGCCGTGGCCTCGACCCGGCGGTTGAGCGCCGAGCCGTAGTTGGTCAGCAGCAGAAGCCGGTCGGGATAGTCGGGCGGCGTCGTGGCCAGCGCCCTTCGCAGTACCTCGATCGCCTCGGTGAGCGTCGGCATGTCCTGGGTGTGGCCGAACAGCGCCTGCAGCACCAGGCTGAGATTGGACAGATAGAGCGGCGTCTTCGGCGAATCGGCGGAGGCGGCCTCCCGGAGCAGTGCGGCCGCCGGTTCCAACCGGTCGATCCGGCCGGTGCGGTCGGCATCTTCCCGCCACAGATTGCCGAGGTTGTTCAATGCGTCCGGACGCGCCGGGTGCCCGGCCGGCAAAAGCCGCTCCGCCTCGATCAGCGCCTCCTCGGCAAGCCGCAACCCGTCGATTCCCGGCAGATCCGCGTGCCATCGACTGAACGTGTAGGCCAGAGAGGCCAGCCGCTCGCCCCGCGTCTCGTCGTCGACGGCCTCGTCGATGCTCAGCCGCAGCAGATAAATCGACTCGTTCAGATCGGCGCCCTGGCGATTCCGTTCATAACGGGTCTCGAGCAACTGTCCGGCGGCATGCTTCATCGCGGCGCCGCCGGCATTCCGATAAGCGTCGATCGCCCCGTCCAGATCGGCGGGATCATTGGTGCTCTCGTACCGGTCGCCGAGCAGTGGACCGAGCGTGGCACTGGCTTGCGGCGCATTCCGATAAGCATCGATCGCGCGGTCCCGGTCGGCCGGATCGCGGGTCTCGACATATCTTTCCGTATAGGCCGTGCCGAGCACCACGAAAAAGCGCGCGTCGGACAGGCCCGCGACCGCGGCCGCCAGCGTTTCCACCGCCCGGTCCAGATCGGCCCGATCGCGCCGCAACAGCCAGCGGTCCCTCAGCCGCTGACCCAGATTGCCCTGCGCCATCGCCCGGATCCGCGGATCGACGCCGGCCGCCCGCTCGACGTCGCCGAGCAGAACAATCGACTCGTTCAGCCGGGCCGGGTCACCACTGACCTCGAACAGGTCACCGAGAACGTTGCCGAGGTTGAACATCCGCGTCGGCCGTTCCCGGTCGCCGCCCGGCGTCGATTCCAGGCTCTCCCGGTGCAGTTCGACCGCCTTGCGAAGATGCTCGGCCGGCCGCCCGCGGTGCAGGAAGATGTCGCGATGAACGCGGCCGAGCGCCGACAGGAAATGCAGCCGCGCGGGCCCTTTCCCCTTCGCGACGGCTCGCCGCAGCAGGTCGGCCGCCCGGTCGGCCCCGCTGTAGTCGCCGCTCCGCTCGGCCCGGCCCATGATCTGCGCCGCTTCGAGAAACAGCTTCTGCGCCTCGTCGCCGGCCGGCTCCGGCCGGCGCGCCTTGCCCCCGTGCGCCTTGCCCCCGTGCGCCTTGCCCCCGTGCGCGGCGAGCAGCATCACGATCGACGCCGGCACCAGCTGCGGCACCGCCCCCATCAGTGCCTCGGTCAGCGCGACCGCCCGGTCGAGGTCGGCCTGCCGCCGCCCGGCCGGCAGCAGCTGAAAGCGGTACCAGTAGAAGCAGGCAATGAGAAAGACCGCCTCGGCCGTCCGCGGGTCGACCCGCCCACCGGCCTGCCCGAGTACCTCCTCGGCCGTGTCGACGGCCGCCGGCTCCAGCACGTGCCGAGCGTCCGAACTGGACCCGAACGCGTCGAGCCGCTGCCGCAGCCGCGCCACCGGATCCCCATCCCGCCGCCGCATCCGGCCTCCCCCAGGTCGCCGCCGAACACCCAGAGGTACCAGAGGACTACAACCGGCCGCCACCCGCCGGCACCGCGCCGGAACGACCGGCGTCGGTGGCCGATATCGCGCGGCCGCTTCGGTTTCGCCGCGCCACGCGTACAGAAAAAGGCGGTGCCGGCGCAATGCCGGCGCCGATCGACCGCCGTCGGCAACTCGGACAAATTACTCGGCTGCAACAAACCTGCAAACAATTGTCATTGACTCTCATATATCTACGGTGAGAGATTTCAGCAAGCAAATCCGTCCCGGAAACCGCTGAAGCGACGGGTGCTAATAGAGCACGCTCCCTCTTGCAAATCGACGGCCAATTGTTGCAATGCCGCCGATCTGCCGTGCCCGGAAAAGCGGTCGTCCCAATGCGACAAGGAGAAAGCGCATGGCACCGAGATCCGTCCCCCGCCGCCGGCTCCACCGGCTGGCGGCCGCCGGGGGACTGGCCGCGGCGGTCGCCGCGACCTTCGCGCTGACCGTCACCGACGCGTCGGCCGCCACGGTCTTCTCGTCCAACTTCGAATCCGGCTCCACCGGCTGGTCGAAGTCGGGCGGCACCTGGTCGGTCGTGTCCGACGGCTCACAGGTGTTCCAGCAGTCCGACGCGGGCAGCGCGCGGGCCCGGGAGTTCGCCGGCGACGCCGGCTGGACGGACTACTCGGTGCAGGCCCGGGTCAAGGCGACCTCGTTCGGATCGAGCACCGCCGTCGCCGCACTGACCGCCCGCGTCGACAGCGCGACCAAGATGTACCGGCTGTCGCTGGTCGGCGGCGGCAAGGTGCAGCTGGAGGCGATGAGCGGCAGCACGATCACGGTGCTCGGCTCGCTCAGCCGGTCGCTCTCCACCAGCACCTGGTACACGCTCAAGCTCACCGTCGCGGGCCACACGATCAGCGGCACGATCGACGGCACCAGCGTCGGCTCGGCCACCGACTCGTCGATCTCGGCCGGCCGGATCGGCCTGCTCACCGAGAGCGCGGCGGCCCGCTTCGACGACGTCGTGGTCGATTCCAGTACAGGCGGCGGAGGCACGACCACACCTCCGACCACACCTCCGACCACCCAGCCCACCAGCCCGCCGCCGACCGGCGGCGGAGGCAGCAGCACCGGCCTCGTCGGCTGGGCCACCCAGGGCGGCGGCACGACCGGCGGGGCCGGCGGCGGCTCGGTCACGGTCACCTCGTACGCCGACCTGGTCGCCCAGGCGAAGTCGGCGACCACCGAGACGATCCGGGTCAGCGGCCTGTTCAGCTGCTCCGACGACGTACGCGTGGCCGCCAACAAGACGATCATCGGCGTCGGCGCGAGCTCCGGCCTCACCGGCTGCGGCATCAACGTCAAGGACGTCAGCAACGTCATCATCCGCAACCTGAACATCTCGAAGGTGCTGGCCGGCAACGGCAACGGCGACGCGATCCACGTCGACGGCGGCACCCGCATCTGGATCGACCACAACGACCTGTCGAGCGACACCTCGCACGGCACCGACTACTACGACGGCCTGGTCGACCTGACCCACGCCGCCGACTACATCACCGTCTCCTGGAACCGGCTCCACGACCACATCAAGTGCTCGCTGGTCGGGCACAGCGACAGCAACGCGTCGGAGGACACCGGCCACCTGCGGATCACCTATCACCACAACGCGTTCATCAATTGCGCCGAGCGCGGCCCGCGGGTTCGTTTCGGCAACCCGGTGCACGTCTTCAACAACTACTACACCAACACGACGTCGTTCGATTACAGCTACAGCATCGCGACGACGGAGAACGCGGGCGTGCTGGTCGAGGGCAACTACTTCGAGAACATCACCGACCCGACGCACCTCAGCGAGGGCGACTCCGACCCGGGCAACCTGGTGGCGCGCAACAACTACTCGGTCAACTCGGGCACGATCCTGACCAGCGGCAGCGTCGGCTCGATCCCCTACTCCTACACGGTCGACACCCCGAGCTCGGTGAAGTCCATCGTCACCGCGGGCGCCGGCACCGGCAAGATCAGCTCCTAGGCGCGCAGGGTACCGGCGCCGGCGCCGGTACCCTCCCCTCCCCACATTTCTGACCCGGGGTATCTGGGCCGCGGTGCGGGCGCTCTCCCCTCGTGGGCCGCGAATGCCGGCCCGATCGGATACGGGAGTGACCATGACCGACGTGCGGCACGCCGGCCGGTTTGCGAACGGCCGGCACCGGCCATCGCCGGCGCCACTCCCGGATGACCTCCAGAACGGGGAGACATCATGATGAGGAAGAAGGCGTGGGCCGCCGGGATCATCAGCGGACTGATCGCATTCCTGACCTCACTGTCGACGGCCTTCCAGGGTCAGGACAGCGGATTCGAAACCATCACCATGGGCCAGTGGATCACCGCGCTGATCGCCTTCCTGGTCGCCTTCGGCGGCACCGGGGGCCTCACCTACGCGGTGAAGAACGACAACACCAGCCAGTCACCGGCCGAGCAGCCGGACCGGGCGACACCGGCCGGTCCGGAAACGAAAGAACTGGTCGACCAGGAGAATTCTCGGCCTTGACCGCGTCAGGGTTTCCGGCCGACCGCGCCGAACTCGTGCAGCTCGTCGCCCGCCGCCCCCGGCGCCGGGCGCCAGCTGTTGCACGGCACCAGACCCGGCTCGACGATCTCCAGCCCCTCGAGGAAGCGGGCCACTTCCTCCGGCCTGCGCAAGTGGTAGGAGAGCGGCGCGTTCGCGTTCCACACGCCGATGGCCTCCTCGAACGCCGGCCCGTCGAGCACGTTGGTGCCGTCGGCGGTGACCGGACAGCTGCCGGAGGGCAGCGCGCCCATCAGATGCCGGACGATCTCGACGGCCCGGTCGAGGTCGGCCACGTGCCCGAGGATGTTCATGAGGATCGGGCCGGCCGGCTCGGTCAGGTCGAGCGTGGTGCGGCCCGCCGCCTCGAGGATCGCGGCCGGGTCCGACAGGTCGGATAGAAGTCGGCGAACTGATCGCCGACCGGACGGTCGACCTCGAAGTTGTCCTTGCCGCCCAGCCGGTAGTTCCAGACCCGGGCGGAGTGCGGGATGTCGGTCGCGAGTTCGCTTTCGCTCATCAGTGGGCCTCGCGTCGGCGGGCGTATGCTAACCGTGACGATCCTGACATTCCCGTTTCTGATATTTCCGATTCCGATATTCCATTGTGGACGCTTTCTTACGGACGGTGGCCGGCCGCCATGACCGAGGTCGAACTGCGGATCGCGACGACGGCCGACGCCGAGGCCATCGCGCACATCTGGCACCGCGGCTGGCTCGACGGCCACCTCGGCCACGTGCCCGAGGCGCTGGTCGCCCATCGCACGCCGCAGTCGTTCGGGGTGCGCGCGGCCGCCCGGCTGGCGTCCGCGGCGCGCGCGGCCGACACGACCGTGGCCGTCGTCCGGGGTGAGGTGGCCGGCTTCGTCATGGTCACCGGCGACGAGGCCGAACAGGTCTACGTCGCCGCCGGTCACCGCGGTTCCGGTGTGGCCGCCGCCCTGCTGGCCGAGGCCGAGCGCCAGATCGCGGCGGCCGGCTTCGCCGAGGCCTGGCTGGCCGTGGTGCCGGGCAACGCCCGGGCCCGGCGGTTCTACGAGCGCCAGGGCTGGCACGACACCGGCGGCTTCGACTACGAGGCGGCCACCGCCACCGGAAGCGTCCGGGTCCCCTGCCGGCGCTATGCGAAGTCGTTGACCTAGGGGCCGGATTTACGAGGTCTCCTCCAGTCTCAGCTGCCCGGCCACCCGGACGTGGTCGAGAGCCAGCAACTGCCCGTCCGAGGCGAGCAGCCGCTCCCGCGCCTCGGCCGGCAACCACACCGGCGACCCGGCGGCCAGCGGCAGCAGATGCAGCCTGACGCGGGCGCCGGGCCGATAGCCGGCGTCACGCAGGTTCACGACCCACTCGGAGCCGTCCCAGAATCGGTCGGTGACCGTGCGCCCGTCCACCCGCAGCTGTCCGACGTCGCCGGCCCACCCGATGAACAGCAGCGCGTCGAGCGCCGGATCGGCCGCCCACGGGGGAAGGTCGACCCGGTAGACCGCCGCGAGGTCGTCGAACACGTCCTGAGCCGGCGCCGACTCCCGCCCGTCGAACTTGCCGTAGGAGACCGGCACCGCGCGCCCGGCCTCCCGCTCGACCGCTACCGTTGCCCGCTCCGGCTCCGGCAACCTTCCGCCGTTTTCCATCGCGGCCAGTGCGAGCGGGGTGAAGGCGCGCGACGCCGGGTCGTAGACCAGGGCATCCGGGCCGGCGGCCGCGATCCGGCCCGAGGGGCCCCAGCTCAGCTCCGACGCGCTCAGCAGCAGGCGTCGGCCGCCCGGCCCGTCCGAGCAGACCCACACCAGCGCGGCGTCCTCCGCCGGGAGCACCAGGAGATCGAGGTCACCGACCCGCCGAGGCTCCCGGGACGGCGTCACCGCATGGGCCACCCCGTCGACCGCGTATTCCACCGGGACGCCCGGGGAGGCGGTCACGACGAGGGTGGGGCCGGGGAGGACGGTCAGGGCGGAGGCGGTCACCCAGTCCAGGCGTACGCCCGCGAGCGTGAGCCGGAGCGGCCAGCGCGCCAGGGTTCCGGCCGGGATGTCGACCGGTTGCGACGGCAGGACCAGGGAATCGTCGTCGAGCGTGACCCGGAACTGGGCATCACGACAGGTGTCGAGCGGCACGTGCGGCTGGTGCCAGGCGATGAAGAGGAAGCCGCTGACCCCGTCCGAGCGCAGGGCCCAGCGAAGGGTCGACGAGTCTTCGACGCCGGCCGGCGGAAACGACGGCAGGCTGGACGGCATCTCGGTCAGCGACGCCCCGAAGGCGGCCAGGAACGCGTGCTGCTGCCGCAACAGGGAGTGGCCCGGGCCGAGCACTCCCGCCTCCCCGATCGGCGCGTGGAAGTCGTAGCCGAGGCGCTGCAGATCGTTCGGGTAGCCGGTCTCGTGCGATTCGTGGGTGCCGGGTGGGTTGGTGCCACCGGCATACATGTAGTAGCCCTGCCAGGCCGATCCGTTGCCGATCTTGCAATGCGCGACCGCGGCCACGTCGAGCGCCGTCGGAAGGGGCCGCCGATGGTAGGCCGTCGCCATGCCGCCGCCCAGTTCGGCGGTGGCCGGGGGGAAGTCGGGAGAAAGCGGGGACGGGGCGGCCGGCGGCCGGTCCCGCCGCAGGTCGGCCCCGATCCCCGGGTCGTCCCAGACGTGCGAGAAGAGGTAGTGCGCGCGAAACGTCGGGTCCCACGGCGCGTCGGCGTCGACCCAGAACCCGTCGCCGTAGCCGCCGTAGAGCGGCATCACCGTGGAGGCGGGCAGCGACGCGCTCCCCCAGGCCGTCGCGGTCCAGAGCGGCGCGGCCATGCCGGCGTCACGGGCCATCGATTTCAACGTGACCAGGTGCTGGGGCTGGTCGTACAGCTCGTTCTCGAGCTGAATGCCGAGGTAGGACGACCGCCCGTCCAGTTGGCGCCCGAGCTGGCCGAACCAATCGCGCACCAGAGCGAGATAGGCCGGGTCGTCGGTCCGATGGCGTACGGCAGCGTGCTGAACCCAATCGGGGAAGCCGCCGTTGCGGGTTTCGCCGTGGCACCACGGACCGATCCGGAGGATCAGGTCCATTCCCTCGGAGGCGCACAGATCGACGAAGGCGGCCACGTCGAGGTTGCCGTCGAAGCGCGGGCGGCCGCGAAGCGGAACGTGGTGGAGCCAGAACACATATGACGCCACAACGGTCACCCCGCCGGCCCGCATCTGGCGCAGCCGCGACCGCCAGCGCGAGCGCGGAACCCGGCTGTAGTGCAGCTCGCCGGAGACCGGGATGACCGGCACCCCGTCGCGCAGCAGGGCCCGGCTGGTCAGCGCGACGCCGGGACGCGCGTCTTCGTCGTTGCTCATCCGCGGCCGGCGAAGCGGCGTGGCCCAGGGTTGGTGACGCACGAGCAGCACGAGCGACTCCTCCGACGATGGCGGTAACGTTGCCGGACCTGTAACCGGTCACAGGACCATACAGCCTGATAACAGCGCTGACGCAAGCCCTTGACAACGAGGAAACCGAGCAGCACTGTAACCGGTCACAGGCACGGTTCAGTGACGCACGTCTCCGGAGGACCGATGAACAGGAAGATGACGCTGGCCGGAGTCCTGGCCGCGATTTTGATCTTGGCAAGCGCGTGCGGCAACAAGGACGACGACAAGACGGGCGCGGCCAAGACGGGCGGCAAGGTCGAGCTCACCTACTGGAGCTGGGCCCCCAACATGGACAAGGTCGTCGCGGGCTGGAACTCCACCCACCCCGACATCCACGTCACGGTCAACAAGCAGGACGGCGGCGACCCGGCGGTCACCAAGCTGCTCACCGCGGTCAAGGCCGGCAGCGGCGCCCCCGACGTCATGCAGGCCGAATATCAGAAGATCCCGACCCTGGTCTCGGCCAACGCGATCGCCGACATCGCCAAGCAGGCCGGCTCGCTCAAGGACAAGTTCCCGGCCAGCGCGTGGAACTCGGTCACCCTAGGCTCCGACGCGGTCTACGGCGTCCCGCAGGACACCGGCCCGATGATGTTCTTCTACCGCACCGACGTCTTCGCCAAGCTCGGCCTGTCGGCGCCCAAGACCTGGGACGACTACGCCGCCGACGCCAAGAAGATCCATCAGGCCGACACGAAGCAGTACCTCGGCACCTTCTCGGCCAACGACCCGGGCTGGTTCACGGGCCTCGCCCAGCAGGCCGGCGCCAGCTGGTGGGGCGTGCAGGGCGACTCCTGGACGGTCGACATCAACGACGCCAACACCCAGAAGGTCGCCTCCTACTGGGGCAACCTGGTGCAGCAGGGCGTGATCGACAACAAGCCGATGTACACCCCGGAGTGGAACGCCGCCCTCAACGACGGCACCCAGGTCGGCTGGCTCGGCGCGGTCTGGGGCCCAGGCGTCCTCGAGGGCAGCGCGGCCAAGACCAAGGGCAAGTGGAAGGCCGCGACGCTGCCGCAGTGGGACACCGCCAAGGCGGCCAACGGCAACTGGGGCGGCTCGGCGACCAGCGTCACCACGCAGAGCAAGCACAAGGACGAGGCGGCCCAGTTCATCGCCTGGCTCAACACCGACCCGGCCGCGCTCAAGGCCCTAGCCGGCGACTCCAACGTCTACCCGGCCGCCAACGACGCGACCAGCACCGCGCTGACCTCGCCGCCGGCGTTCTTCAGCAACCAGCCCGACTACTACGCGGTCGCCCAGCAGGCCGGGCAGGCCACCAACCCGTTCACCTACGGGCCCGACGTCAACGTCACCTTCAGCTCCTACAACGACAACTTCGGCAAGGCGGCCGAGTCGAAGCAGGCGTCCCAGTTCACCGCCGCGCTCGCGACCATGCAGCAGGCCACCGTCGCCGACATGAAGAACACCGGCTTCAAACTCGCCGGCTGACGCCGGGACAAACCAGAGGGGAGGTCACGGTCGCATGCGAGCAAGCTTTTCCCGTACGCGGGGAGCGCCTTATTCGTTCCTCGCGCCGGCACTGGTCCTGTTCGCCGCCTTCCTGGCCGCGCCGATCGTCTACACGATCTACCTGAGCCTGCGCCGGGTGCACGTCAAAGGCCTGGGGCTGGGCGCCGGTTCGCGGACCGAGGTGTGGGCCGGGCTGAGCAACTACGCCCGGTCGATGACCGACCCCGACTTCCTGCCCAGCGTCGAGCGGATCGGGGCGTACGGCGCGATCGTCGTTCCGATCATGCTCGGCCTGGCCCTGCTGATGGCCCTCCTGCTGGACGCCGGGCGCACCCGGGTCGGCACGTTCGCGCGCACCGCGATCTTCCTGCCGTACGCCGTGCCGGCCGTGGTCGCCTCGCTGCTCTGGGGCTTCCTCTACCTGCCCCGGGTGAGCCCGATCGTCGACGCCATGCAGGGCGCCGGTCTCCACCCGCCCAACTTCCTCGACAATTCCTGGGTGCTCTGGGCGGTGGCCAACATCGCGGTCTGGGGCGGCACCGGTTTCAACATGATCGTGCTCTACACCGCGCTGCGGACCATCCCGACCGACCTGTTCGAGGCGGCCCGGCTCGACGGCGCGTCGGACACCCAGATCGCGCTCCGCATCAAGATCCCGATCATCGCGCCCTCGCTGGTGATGACGTTCGTCTTCTCGCTGATCGCGACCCTGCAGGTGTTCGCCGAGCCGATGACGCTGCGGCCGCTGAGCAACACGATCTCGACCACCTGGACGCCGCTGATGAAGGTCTTCCGCGACGCCTTCACCCGCAACGACATCTATTCGGCCGCCGCCACCTCGGTCGTGATCGCGCTGGCGAGCTTCATGGTGTCGTTCGGATTCCTCAAGATCGTCGGCTCGCGCGCCTTCAGCCAGGAGGACTGACACGATGGCCCTGACCACCACCCTGCCGGTCACGCCGGCCGCCGCGAAGCCGGCGCGGGCGGTCAAAAGCCGGGGAAACCTGCGCCGGAGCCCGACCGCCACCGTGCTCCTGCTGCTCGGCGCCGCCTACTGCCTGTTCCCCGTGTTGTGGGTACTGATCGCGTCGACCAAGAGCGCCGGCGAGCTGTTCAGCACGCTCACGCTGTCGCCGAGCACGCACCTGTTCGACAACGTGCGCACGCTCAGCGACTACCGCGGCGGGCTCTACTGGCGGTGGATGCTCAACTCGGCGCTCTACGCCGGAGTCGGCGGAGCCGCCTCGATGCTGGTCTCGGCGATGGCCGGCTTCGCGCTCGCCAAATACACGTTTGCCGGCAAGTCGGCGATCTTCAACCTGGTCCTGGCCGGTGTGCTGGTGCCCGGGGTGCTGCTGGCGGTCCCGCAATATCTGCTGCTGGCCAAGGTCGGGATGACCAACACCTACTGGTCGGTGCTTCTGCCCAACATCATCTCCCCGTACGGGATCTATCTGTGCCGCATCTTCGCGGCCGCCGCCGTGCCCACCGAGGTTTTGGAAGCCGCCCGGATCGACGGCGCCGGCGACTGGCGCACCTTCGGCCGGGTCGCCCTGCCGATGATGAAGGGCGGGCTGGTGACGGTCTTCCTGTTCCAGTTCGTGGCGATCTGGAACAACTTCATGCTGCCCTACATCATGCTCGGCGACGATCACCTCTATCCGGTCACCGTCGGGCTGAGCGGCCTGCTCAACCAGGGCGCGTCCCAGCCCGCGATGTACACCTCGGTGGTCACCGGCGCGCTGCTGTCGATCATTCCGCTCGTCGCGCTCTTCCTCGGTCTCCAGCGCTACTGGCGGGTCGACCTGGGCGCCGGCGCGGTCAAAGCGTGAGGTGGTGGCGGATATGATCCCCGTTGTGCCGACCCGCAAGCGGCCCACCATTCGCGATGTCGCCCGCGAGGCCGGAGTCTCCTACGCAACCGTCTCCCGCGTGATCAACGGCCGGGAGTGGGTCAGCCCCGAGGCCCTCCAGTCGGTGCGCGACGCGATCGCCCGCACCGGCTACACGGCCAACCCGCACGCGCGGTCGCTGGCCACCGGCAAGGCCGGCTCGATCGCCTTCCTGCTCACCGAACCGCAGCACCTGCTCTTCTCCGACCCCAACTTCTCGGTGCTGCTGCGCGGGGTCGCCCAGGCGCTGTCCGACCGCGAGCAGACGCTGATCCTGATGATCGCGGCCACCCCCGAGGAGCGCAGCCGCACCTTCAACTACCTGTCCGGCGGCCACGTCGACGGGGTCCTGCTGGTGTCGCCGCACTCCGGCGACCCGCTGCTCGGCCAGCTCGTGCGGGCCGGGGTGCCGATCGTGGCCTGCGGGCGGGTCCTCGGCTACGAGCAGGTGATCAGCTCGGTGGCGGCCGACGACCGCTCGGGCGGCCGGTCGGCGGTCGAGCACCTGCTGGCCGCCGGCTGCCGCAAGATCGCGATGATCACCGGGCCGCAGGACACGTCGGGTGGGGTTGACCGGCTGCAGGGTTACACCGACGCGTTGATCGCGCACGGCCTCGACATCGAGCCGGCCCGGATCGTGCACGGGGACTGGAGCCGCGAGAGCGGGGCGGCGGCCATGCGGGTCCTCCTGGAACGGGCACCCGACCTCGACGCGGTGTTCGTCGCCTCCGACTCGATGGCGGCGGCGACGCTGCCGGTGCTGCGCGAGGCCGGCCGCCGGGTGCCCGACGACGTGCGGGTGGTCGGGTTCGACGACACCGGTCTCGCCGAGACGCTCGATCCGCCGCTGTCGACCGTGCACCACCCGCTCGACCGGATCGCCGAGGAGATGGTCCGGCTGCTCACCGACGTGGTGGCCGGCCGCACCCCGCTGTCGATCACGGTGCCGACGACGCTCGTCCTGCGCGAGTCCTCACCGGCCGACTCGGCGGCGGCCGGCGCGGCCCGGCCCGACTTCCGCTGGATCCGACCCGAACCGTCCTGACCCACCGGCTCTACGGCCCGCCAGCCCGGGCCAGCCGGGCAAGGGCCGGGCCAGCCGGGCAAGGGCCGGGCCAGCCGGGCCAGCCGGGCCAGCCGGGCCAGCCGGGCAGGGGCCGGGCCAGTCAGGCAGGGGCCGGGCCAGTCAGGCAGGGGCCGGGCCAGTCAGGCAGGGGCCGGGCCAGTCAGGCAGGGGCCGGGCCAGTCAGGCAGGGGCCGGGCGAGCTGGGCAGGGCCGGGCAAGGGCCGGGCCAGCCGGCCTCGCGTGACATGCCGGACTCGACCAACCCGAAACAGCGCCACCCGAAACCGCGCCACCCGAAACCGCCTGCTCTCCCAGACGGCCGAAAGGCACTAACCCGGCGTCTCCACCGGCGCCGGTCTGCACCTTTTGTCGACCAGAAGGAGCGCCATGAAACCGTCCCTGCGCGCGGCCCTCGCCGCCGCCGTCCTCAGCGCGATCCCGCTCGCGCTCGCGGCCGCTCCGGCCCACGCCGCGAACACCCTCACCATGCTCGGCGCCGACGTCTCCTCGCTGCAGCGGAGCCTCGACCTGGGCGCGAAGTACTACAACGCCGCCGGCACCGCCGCCGACCCGCTCGACATCCTCAAGTCGAAGGGCCTCAACTATGCCCGCCTGCGGGTCTGGAACTCGCCGGCCAGCGGCTACAACAACAAGGCCAAGGTGCTGCAGGCGGCCCGGACCATCAAGTCGAAGGGCCTCAAGCTGCTGATCGACTTCCACTACTCCGACACCTGGGCCGACCCGGGCAAGCAATATCCGCCCGCCGCCTGGGCGTCGCACTCGCTCACCCAGTTGCAGTCCGACGTCTACAACTACACCTACGACGTGTGCTCGAGTCTCAAGGCGCAGGGCACCACGCCCGACAGCGTGCAGATCGGCAACGAGATCAACGTCGGCATGCTGTGGCCGAAGGGTCAGGTGACCAGCAACAACTTCGCGCCGCTCGCGTCGCTGCTCAAGCAGGGTTATGCCGCGGCCAAGGCCTGCAACAGCGGCACCCAGGTGATGATCCACACGGCCGACGCGGACAGCGACGCGAATGCCCGCTGGTTCTACGACGGCATCCGGGCGCAGGGTGTGACCTGGGACATCACGGCGCTGTCCTACTACTGCTTCTGGCACGGCAGCCTGGCCAACCTCTCCAACGTCATCACCGACGTGAGGTCGCGTTACGGCAAACCGGTCGTGATCGCCGAGACGGCATATCCGTTCACGACCGCCAATGCCGACAGCGAGGGCAACTCGTACAGCGGGGCGACGCCATGCGATGGCAATGCCGCGAGCTGGAGTGGGCAGGCGACCGAGTTTTCGTGGATCCAGAACACCGCCCGTAATGCCGGGGCGGTCGGCATCTTCTACTGGGAACCGACCTGGTATGCGATCAAGGGCAACGGCTGGGATCCGGCCAATATGAACGGCACCGGCGACGGCTGGGACAACATGGCGGTCTTCGACTGGACCGGCCACGTCAACCCGAGCATTGTCTGGACGCCGTAGATCGGCCCGAAACAGCTGACGGCCCGGGATGTGACTAGCGTCCCGGGCCGTCAGCGCCTGTACACGGCATAATCACGCTGATCAGGACGCTGTTCCAATCGGTAACAACGACGTTTCGCAACGGGAGCAGACATGCAGCGGCATCGGGTTGTGGTGATCGGCGCCGGGTTCGGCGGCCTCTTCGCGATCAAGGCTCTGCGCAACGCACCGGTCGACATCACTCTGATCAACGGCACGGCATACCACCTCTTCCAGCCCCTGCTTTACCAGGTCGCCACCGGCATCCTCTCCGAGGGCGAGATCGCGCCCCCGATCCGCGAGGTGCTCAAGCGCCAGGAAAACGTCGACGTCAGGCTCGGCTGGGCCGAGCACGTCGACGTCGAGAACAAGGTCGTGTCGGTGTCCGGTCCCGGCGTCGACTACACGGTCGAATACGACACGCTGATCGTCGCGGCCGGCGCCTCGCAGTCCTATTTCGGCAATGACGGCTACGCCGAGTTCGCCCCCGGCATGAAGAGCATCGACGACGCGCTCGAGCTGCGCGCCCGCATCTTCGGCGCGTTCGAGATCGCCGATCTGCAGAGCGACCCGGCCGACATCGACCGCTGGCTGACGTTCGTCGTGGTCGGCGCCGGCCCGACCGGCACCGAGATGGCCGGCCAGATCGCCGAGCTGGCCCACCGCAACCTGCCCGGGCAATACAAGCACATCGACCCCCGCCGGGCCCGCATCATCCTGGTCGACGCGGTCGGGGCGGTGCTCAACACGTTCGGCGACCACCTGTCGACCCGGGCGCTGCGCCAGCTGCACCTGCTCGGCGTCGAGGTCGAGCTCAACACCAAGGTCGTCGGCGTCGACGCGACCGGCATCGAGGTCGAGACCGAGCGCGGCCACGAGCGCATCCCGGCGATGACCAAGATCTGGGCGGCCGGCGTGGCCGCTCCCCCGCTGGCCCGCCAGATCGCCGAGGCCACCGGCGCACCCACCGACCGGTCGGGCCGCATCCACGTCGAGAACGACCTGACCGTCCCCGGGCACCCGGAGATCTTCGTCGTCGGCGACCTGATCAACCTGAACGACGAGCACGGCCAGCAGTTGCCGGGCGTCGCCCAGGTGGCCATCCAGGGCGGCCGCTACGCCGCCGGCCTGATCAAGCACCGCCTGGCCGGCAAGCCCGCGGGCAAGCCGTTCAAGTACTTCGACAAGGGCAGCCTGGCCACCGTGTCGCGCTTCGTGGCGATCGCGAGCATCGGCAAGCTGCGGCTCTCCGGCTTCGTTGCCTGGCTGATCTGGGTCGCCGTCCACCTGTTCTATCTGGTCGGCTTCAAGAACCGCCTGACCGCGGTGCTGCACTGGTTCGTCAGCTTCCTCGGCCGCGGCCGCAGCGAGCGGGTCTCCACGGTTCAGCAGGCGTTCGCCCGCCAGGCCATCAAGGCCTACGGCGATCCCTTCGAGCGCGCCCGCGAGCAGATCGAGGCCTCGGAGGCGACCCACACCGACGCGTAACGCGGCCTGCTGACCCGCCGAGCGGGCATGCCCGGGCGACTCGTAACATCCGCGGGTCAATATCGATGACCTTAGGAAACCGATGACTGCCGTTCGCCCGCCTCGCTCCTGGGAACTCCAAACAGCCGCCGTCATGGCCGCGGTCGCGGCCGCGGCGCTGTTCGGCATCGTGCTGTTCGTTCGCGATCTGGCTCTGCGCGACCATGTGCTCAACGGTGGGGTGGATGGGCTGTCGCCGTGGGTGGCCGGCCTGGTGCTCCACGGCGACGCGTTCGACCTGTTGTTCTTCGTCGTGCTGATCGCTTACATCTTCGGCTTCGGGGCGTGGCGGCGCGAGACTCAGCGGATGCTCGAGACGATCGGTGACACGCGCACCCCGGTCACCGTGCACTGGACCGTCGTGGCGTGGAACCTGGCCATCGCGCTGGCCTTCATGATCCGCTTGACGGCGGAGCATTCCGGGGACGCGGCGGCGGATCTGACCGTCGACGCCGTACAGAACGGTGTGCGCCTGGTGGGCATCGCCTGTCTTCTGATCGGCGTGTGGCAGATCCGCGAACAGGTGCTTCTGCGGGTCACCGAGGCCGGCATCCACTTGCGGCATGATGAGCCGCGGCCGTCGTCGATGCCGGTGCGCGACCTGCTGCCCGCGGTGACCGGCGAGGCGCCGGCGGCCGACGAGGACTTCTGGGCGCGGGTGGCCCGCACCGCCACCGGGCTCCGCGAAGACCTGGCCCTGCTGGAGAAGACCGGCCCGCTGGCCTACCGCTGGTTGCTGGTTCCGGCCGACGGCGACCTCACCGCGGTGCGGGCCGAGCTCGCCCCCGGCGCGGAGATCACCGTCTTCCTGGAGCCACCGGCTGCCACCGAGACGAAGAACTACACCCCGTTCCCGGCCGAGATCTATCAGGGATTCCTCGAGGACGAGGCCGGCGCGCTCACCTGCCAGTCGGTCACCCGGCGGCGGGTGCCGGCGTTTCTCGCCCGGGCCCGCACCGCCCGCCGCTGGGCCCTCTATCCGCATCCGAGCCCGACCGCGCTGACCGCGACGGTGGCGCGCGAGACCCCTGTCCTCGACCGCTGAGAGCGGGATCTCAGCCGAAACGGCCGCCGACCGCGGGGACCTCAGCCGAAACGGCCGCCGACCGCGGGGACCTCAGCCGAAACGGCCGCCGACCGCGGGGACCTCAGCCGAAACGGCCGCCGACGGCGGCCATTTCCTCTTCGGTGGGTGCCGGGTCGATGCCGGTGCGCACGGCGCGCACGACGAGATCGATCGCGTACGCGACGAGCGCCGGCGCCTCGCGGGGCAGATGGTGGCCCGCGTCGGTGGCGAGGATCAGTGGGGCGTGGTGCTCGTCGGCCAGCTCGTGCTGGTTCATCTGCCAGAGTTCGTCGAGTGCCGGGTGCGGGATCGGGCTCGACGACCACCAGCCGGGCGTGCGGCCGAGCACGACCGCGGGCACCGGTGGCGGCGTGGACTTGCGCACCTCGACCTCGCCGGCCAGGGTGTCGACGGGGCTGGCGCCCGGTTCGTCACCGTCGTAGAGCGGGGGCTCGTCGCCGGCCGGCAGGGCCAGGCGGGGCAGCGAGCCGTCGATGAACACCAGGCCCGCCACCCAGGCCGGGTGCCGGTCGGCGAAGACGCGCACCACGTTGGCGCCCATCGAGTGGCCGGCCAGCACCATCGGTTTGTCCACACCCGACTCTTGGAGCAGCTCGGCCAGTTCCTCGGCCAGCACGCCGTACGACACCGGCCGCGCCGGATCGGCGCGGCCGGGAGTCTCGCCGATGCCCGGGCGGTCGTAGGCGAACGTGGTGCTGCCCGACCGGAGCAGTTCGATCACCGGATGCCAGCTCTCCCGGGTGAAGCCGAGCCCGGCCACCAGCACCACCGGAGGATCGTCGCCATGAGTGATCGAGTAGATCATCTCAGTGACGATAGGCTATCCGAGCAAGGTTCACATCCGGTGTGGACAACCGACAAATCAGTCGATCAAGCCTGATCCGGCGGTGATGCCGGGGCCGGCGAAGGGCCGTAGACCGGCCCGAGCACCGGGCCCGGCGCGGGCCCGAGCAGCGGGCCCCGCATCGGTGTGCCGGTCAACTCCTGCCCGACCCGGCGGTAGGGCTCCGGCCGGTGCGGCAGCTCGGCCACCGAAGCGGCGTGCCGCGGCGTGTGAGCCGGGCCCTCGATCGCCCGCTCGATCGCCCCGAGCAGCCGGCTCTCCTCGTGGTGGCGGTTGCGGTACCAGGCCGTCGACCACACCCGGTAGAGCGTCCAGCCCCGGTCGCGCAGCACTTGCTCGCGCACCCGGTCGCGGTCGCGCACCGCCGGCACCGCGCGATAGGCCGGGCCGTCGCACTCGACGCCGAGCACGTACACCTCGCCCGGCCGGCCCGGATGCCGCACCGCCAGGTCGATGGTGTGACCGGCCGTGCCGACCCGGGCCCGCACGCCGAAACCCCACGACCGGATCGCGTCCATCACCGACTGTTCGAGCGCGGTCGACGCCTCGTCGGAACCGGAGCCGAGCAGCGCCGCCGCCCCGTGCTCGGCGTAGTCCAGGTAGGCCTTCAGGTGGCGTACGGTCTCGTTGCCCAGGTCGGGAACGTCCTCGGACCGCAGCGAAGAGACCACCTCGACCAGCCGGCGGGCGCGGCTGATCGCGACGTTGAGCCGGCGCCAGCCCTTGGGACGGGTGAGCGCGCCCAGGTTCGTACTGATCTTGTCGTGCTCGTCGTAGCCGTACCCGACCGAGAAGATGATGACGTCGCGCTCGTCGCCCTGGGCGGCCTCGACGCTCTTGACGAAGAAGCCGGTGGTGCGGTCGCCCTCGAACAGGCCGGCATACTGCGGGCGCTCCTCGATCGCCCACTCCAGGGCGTCGCGGATCGCCTCGGCCTGCGCGGTGGCCAGCGTGACCACGCCGAGCGTCTGGCCGGGCCGGTGCGCGAGGTGGTGGAGCACGCGCTGGGCGACCGCGGCCGCCTCGATCGGGTTGTCGCGGGCGGTCTCCCGCCGGTAGACGCCGTCGACCGGGAAGAACGCGACGCCCATGTCCCCGGTGGACAGGTCGGCCCGCGGGAAGATGGTCAGCGCGCCCTGGTAGTACGCGTGGTCGGCGAACGCCATCAGCCCCTCGTGCCGGCTGCGGTAGTGGGTGTTCAGCGGCAGCGTGGCGAACGCCCGGCGGGCCGGCTCGAGCAGTGGGGTGGCGTCGGTCGGGGTGTCCTCCGGCCGCTCGTAGAACGAGGTCGGCGGGAGCTGGCGCTCGTCGCCGGCCACGATCAGGGCGGCGCCGCGGAAGATCGCGGGCAGCGCGTCGGCCGGGGTCAGGCGCGAGCCCTCGTCGACGATCACGACGTCGAAGCCGATGTCCGGCGGGAGCAGGGCGCTCACGGCGTACGGAGACATCAGGAAGCAGGGCTTGAGGCCGAGGACCGTGGTGCGGGTGAGGGCGAGCAGGTCGCGTACGGGCAGGTGGCCGAAGTGCTTGTTGCCCTCCCGGCGGACCACCTCGGTCGGCCCGCCCCGGCGGTTCTCGACCGCGGCGACGATGTCGGCCGGCGCGCCCGCGGTCAGTTCCTGGTCGAGCAGGTGGTATTCCTCGACCAGGTGGTTGCGGTCCTCCGCGCCGACCGGGCTCAGGTCGGGGTCGTCGCGCAGCACCGCGTCGGCCCAGCCGCGATAGAGCGCCCGTTCCAGCACCGGCCACATCGCCCCGGGCGCGATCCCCTCGGCGGCGCAGAAGTCGACCGCCGCGTCGAGACCGTGATCGGTGAAGATCTGCCCGGCGTCGGCGTGGGCGAACCACTGGTGCTGGCCCTCCTCGTCGGTCAGTAGAGCGCTGAGCAGCTCGTGTGCCCGGTCGTAGTCGTCGAGCAGGATGCTCAGCTCGCCCCGCCTCGGCGGCGCGAACGCGTCCAGCAGCTGCCCGCGCGCCTCCTGCCAGTCGGCGACCGCGTCGGCCAGCGTGGTCGACGGCCAGCACTCGGACAGGGCGTGGGCCTGCTTGTCGGTCAGCGGCTCGTCGTTGCCGCTGCGCAGCCGGCGGGCCTCGGCCGTCCACTCCGCGATGTCGGCCAGCGCCTTGACGTTGGTCTTGGTGCCCCGGTAGCCGGTGCCGAGGAGGGCGGCGTGGCTGGCCGCGTTGCGCCAGATCGCCGCCTCGGCCTCGGCGGCGGCCTCCCGCTGGCGGGACAGGTCCATCGCCTCGCCCAGCGTGAGCCGGCGCCCGGTCGGCGCGCTGTACGCCCGGATCAGCTCGGCCGCCTTGGTGAGCGGCCCGACGTGGGCCCGCAGCCACACGATCGCGGCCTGGACGCTGCCCTCGGCCAGCTCGGGCCGGGCCGCGTTGGCCGGCGGCGGATACAGCTTGGCGATCCACGTGCTGAACGCGGTCCGGGCCTCGCTGACGATCCGCAGCAGCGCGTTGTTGGGCCGGGCCGCCGACAGATGCACGGCCACCGCGGGCAGCGCCTCGGCCGGCGTCGTCTCGATCGCCTCGGCCGCCGTCCGCAGTGCCTCGTCGAGGGCCGCGAAGTCGGTCTCGCGGCCACGGAAATACCGGCCGAGGACCGGAGCGTAGGCGAGCGAAGCCTCTTCCAGGGCGTCCGACTCCTGCTTCCACGCCGCCGCGGTGTCCAGCCGGGCCACGGCGTCGGCCGGTTTGACGGTCGGCAGGGCCACCTCGGCCGCCGCTTTCTTGTCGCGCCGGTAGGAGCCGAACAGCTTGCGAGCACCGCGGTGCCGGGTCGCGAACCGCTCGGCCAGTTCCTCGACCGGCTCGGCCAGGGCCTCCTCACGGAAGTGCCGCCGGGCCTCGGTCTCGGCCGCCTCGACGGCGGCTATGCGCGTACGCAGAAGGGCCGCGCCTTCCCGGGCGCGAGCGAGCCCGCCCGGCTCGAACCAACTCGCCTCGGGTTTGTGCGGCCGGCCGATCAGGTCGGCGAGCGCCACCACCCGGGCGGTGTCCGGGAAGCTGACCACGTTGGGCAGCCCGAGCCGCGCGGTGACCCGGGCCAGGTTCTCCTGGTGCTGTTCGAGCACGTCGGCGTCGTCGGTGAACTTGCGGGCCAGGTCCTCGGCCTGGGTCGCGGTCAGCGGCCGCAGGTCGAGCGCCGGCGGGTCGAGGTAGAGGTCGGGCACGGTGCCCAGGTCGGCCGCCGAGGGCAGCTCCGACCAGGCCACCCCCTCGTATTCGAGCGCGGCCAGGTGCCGGGTCAGCTCGTCGATCGCCCGCTGCACCGGCTGCAGGTTGCGCATGGTCAGCCAGTCCTCGTGCACGTGCGGAGGCCGCCGGGCGGCGTGCCCGACCAGCGCCGCGAGCGTGCCCGCGTCGGCCGGTTCGTGCAGGTCGAACGCCTCGGCCAGCGGCGCGTTCTGCTCCGCGACCTCGGCCAGGCCCTCCAACGCGAGCTGGGCGCGGCGCAGGCGAAGGCCGAGCGGCTCGCGGTCGATCACGTCCCGCCAGAGGTACGCGTCGCGCCAGGTCGACGCGTAGTCGGCGACGGCCTGGCGCACCCGGTCGAAGCTCACCGGCGACAGGTCGGGCGGCGGGTCGGCCGGAACCGGGGCGGCCGGAACCTCGGTCAGGCCGGCGCAGGTCCCGAGCACCTGGTGCAGGCTGCGGCCCATCGGCCGGCGGACCCGGTTCATCGCGTCCGCGTACGCCTGAAGCCGCTCCCGCCGCTCCCGGACCGCCCGCCGGTCCACCGGGTCGACCCCGGCCAGCGGCGGCGGTTCGGTGTCGAGCGCGGCCGCGAGCGCCGAGGCGACCTCGGCCCGCCCGGTGGTGTGGCTGTGCAGCGCGAGCAGATAGTCGCCCAGCCCGGCCGCGTCCAGCCGGTCCCGCACCGTGTCGAGCGCGGCCGCCCGTTCCGAGACGACCAGCACCCGCTTGCCGGCGTGCAGCAGGCAGCCGACCATGTTGGCGATCGTCTGGGTCTTGCCGGTGCCCGGCGGGCCGTCGATCACGAAGCTGCGGCCCTCGACCGCGGCCGCCACGCATGCCCGCTGTTCGGCGTCGGCGTCGAGCAGCAGCGGCGCCTCCTCGGGCGGCCGCCGCTCGTCGATCTTCTCGGGCGGGATCGGCGTGAAGGCGTAGAGCTTGTCCCGGTCGCCGGTGGCCAGCGCCCGCACGACCGGGTGGGTCAGCACCCGCTCCTGCTGGTCGGTCAGGTCCTGGTACGCCGCCTCCCGGTGCAGCGTGAACCGGGAGAGCACGATCGTCTCGTCGGCCACCCAGCGGTAGTCGCCGATCGCCACGTCGAGCCTGGCCCAGAGCACGGTCACGTCGAGGTCGGCGAGCGGCCCGGCGACCGGCAGGTCGACGCCGAGCCTGGCCAGGCGCAGCGTGAGGGCCGGGTTGATCACCGGATCCTCGCTCCGGATGCGCAGCCGGTGGCCGTCGAGCTCGACCGGGAGCAGCAGGATCGGGCTGGTGTAGGCCGGGCCGGTCTCGTCCTGCCAGTGCAGCAGGCCGATGCCGAGGTGCAGGGTGGCGACGCCGCGGTCGAGGAACTCCTCGCGGGCGCGCACCTCGAGCCGGTGCACGACCGGCCGCATGATCTCTTCGGGGACGCGGGTGCGCAGGGTGAGAGCGGGGCGGGGGTCGAGCTCTTCCGGTACGCCCTCGGCGCCGGCGAACCCGCAGTCGTCGCCCTGCCGCAGCGCCTCGACGAGGCTCTTGGGTGACGGGCCGGCGATCTCCAGGGCGCCCGGGGCGTCGGGCCTCAGGTTGATCAGGCGGTTGGCGCCAGTGAGATCGAGCAGTTCGTCCCGCCAGCCGTCCAATGCCGCCCGCACATCATCGTCCACCGGCGTCATATCCCGATTCCAGCAAGCCGGACGCCCGTCACGCTGCCATTTGGCCCGGTTACTTCCGATAAATCGGACTCATTCCTTTACCGGTGGGGCTGGCGGGACCCGTGGGGCGGGAGGGCTCCATTGGCACCGCTGAGCAGGCCGCCCGCAGGCGCTTTCCGATCCGGGACATCCCCCTGACGCGAAGCGGCCCCACCCCGGACGCCGGGGTGGGGCCGAACACCGCACCGCGCTCAGGCGTGCGCCGGCTCCTCGACCGGCTCGGCCGACGCCGACGCCACCGCCCGCTCGAGGGCCGCCCCCTCGACGTCGAGGGCCGGCAGCCACCGCAGCCAGCGGGGCAGCATCCAGGCGGCCCGCCCGATCAGCGACAGCGCCGCCGGAATCGCGACCATCCGCACCACCACCGCGTCGAACAGGATGCCTGTGGCCAGGGCAAAGGCGATCGGCTTGATCGTGTCGTTGCCCTGCGGGACGAAGCCCGCGAACACCGAGAACATGATCGTCGCGGCGGCCACGACGACCGGGGCCGCCTGCCGGAAGCCGGTCACGATCGCCTCCCGCGGGGAGGCGCCGTGGGCGTGCGCCTCGTGCATCCGCGACACCAGGAACACCTGGTAGTCCATGGCCAGGCCGAACAGGATGCCCACGATGATGATCGGGGCGAGGCTCATCAGCGGCCCGGTCGAGCCGACGTTGAGCGCCTTGGCCAGCCAGCCCCACTGGAACACCGCGGTGGTCGCGCCGAGCGAGGCCCCGATCGTGAGCAGGAAGCCGAGCACGCCGAACACCGGTACGAGCAGCGACCGGAACACCAGCACGAGCAGCACGAACGCGAGCCCGACCACGAGCACCAGATAGACCGGCAGCGCCTGGCTCAGCTTCTGCGAAACGTCGATGCTGATCGCGGTCTGGCCGGTGACGTAGACCTTGGCTCCCGGTCCGTCGGCGACGTCGTCGCGGATCGCGTGCACCAGGTCGACCGTGGACTGGCTCTCCGGGCCCGACTTCGGGATCAGGGTGAGCAGCGCGGCGTCACCGCTCGGCGCGGGCCGGGGCGGGAGCGCCAGGGCCACGTCGGGCAGGCCGGAGATCTGCTGCCGCACCGTGCCGGCGTACGCGGTGGCGCCGGGCCCGTCGACCAGCACCAGCAGCGGTCCGGCGACGCCGGGGCCGAACCGGTCGTTGATGATCTGGGCCGCCCGGGCCTGGGTGCTGCCGTCGGCGTCGCGCTGGGCGAGCGACGTCCGCATGGAGAAGACCGGGATGGCGATCGCCCCGAGCGCGGCGACCGCCACGACCAGGCTGATCCAGCGCTTGCCGGACACCGTGCGCGACCAGCCCGCGATGAATCCCCGCCCGGTGTCTTCCGGCTGGACCGTGACGTCGCGCTTGCGGCGGGGCAGCGCCCGCGGTCCGACGACCGAGAGCATGGCCGGCACCAGGGTGATCGCCACCAGCACCGCGATGATGATCGTCGCCGCGGCGGCCAGGCCCATCTCGGTGAGGAACGGGATGCCGGCCACGACCAGGCCGGCCAGCGCGATCACCACGGTCAGGCCGGCGGTGACCACGGCCGATCCGGCGGTGCCGACCGCCGTCGCGGCCGCCTCCCGCACGGGAAGGCCGCGCCGGAGCTCCTGCCGGAATCTCGTGACGATGAACAGCGCGTAGTCGATGCCGACGGCCAGGCCGAGCATCACCGCCAGGATCGAGGTGGTCGACTGGAGCTGGACGAAGCCGCTCAGGGTGGTGATGCCGAGCGCGCCGATGGCCACGCCGACCGCGGCGGTCAGCAGGTTCATGCCGGCCGCGATCAGCGAGCCGTAGGTCACCGCGAGCACGATCAGCGCGACGATCACGCCGATGCCCTCGGAGGCGCCCCCGATGTCGGCCGGGTTGCGCGTGACGTCGCCGCGTACCTCGACGGTGAGGCCGGTCGCCGACCGCGCGTGGCCGACCTCGTCGAGCAGGGCCTGGCGCTGCGCGTCGGTCAGCTCGGAGGCCTGCACCGCGTAGGTCACGGTGCTGTAGGCCGCGCTCTGGTCCTGCGAGACCGCGGGCGCCTTGGGGTCGAGCGGGTTGCTCACGTTCGCCACGCCGGGCAGCTTGGCCAGCTCGCCGACCACCTGGGCGACCTTGCCCGCGGTGGCCGGGTCGGTGATCTTCGTGCCGGCCGGGGCCTCCAGCACGACCTGGCCCGAGCCGCCGGCCGAGGCGGAGCCGAACTTGCCGGTCATCAGGTCGAGCGCGATCGTCGACTCCTGGCCCGGGATCTTGAAGGTGCTGACCGTCGTGCCGGACAGCGTCGCGGCGCCCACCGCGACCGCGGCCAGCGCGACCAGCCAGGCCACGATGACCACGACTCGATGCCGGGCGGAGCCCATGCCGAGGCGGTACAGGAGCGTTGCCATGAGGGGATCCTTGCTAGTGAGTGGACTAGTGGGTGGGGTGTCCCAGCGCGTCGAAGGCGATCGCGACCAGCTCGGTCTCGCCCTCGAACTCGCTTTCGAGCAGGGCGATGCGGGCGATCGCCAGCGCGCCGAGCGCGCCGATCACCCGTAGGGCCCGGACCGGGTCGGAGGAGGGGTCGACCGCGAACGCCTCGAAGACCCCCGCGCCCACCTCCTTGAGCGTCTGGCCCATGTCGTCGTCTTTCTCGCCGAGCAGGCCGGAGAGCAGCAGGCGCACCGAGCCGGGCCGGCGCACCGCGAGATGGGCCACGCCGTTGAGGGCGGCGCGGTCGCGGTCGGGACCGGGCGGCAGGTCGGCGACCACCGCGGTGATCGCCCGCAACTCGGCCACGGAACGGTCGATGACCGCCTCCTGCAGGGCCTCCTTGCTCGGGTAGCGGTGCAGGAGGCCGGTCTTGGAATAGCCGACGGCGTCGGCGATGCGCTGCACCGACGTCTGCTTGAACCCGTGCCGGGCGAAGAGCGACGCGGCGGTCTCGAGGATCTCGTCGTCGATCTGCTGGCGGCTGGGACGCGGCATGCGGACCAGGGTAGTCGGTTACGGACCAAGTTGGTCCGGTACACCGACCGTGGTGGTCCTCACGGTCGGCCTGTCGGCAGCCCGACAGCACCGGCAAGAACCGGGGTGCCCTCCGGGGAAACCCCCGGAAAGTCCGGGTCCGGGCATGGTCATTCCTTCCCGTACGCCCCCATTCGCGGCCGTGATCGGTCTCGGCCCGGCCACCGGCCGTTGGGGGACCGATGCGGGTCGCACCCGGATGTCCCCGGCCCTGGAAGTCCCTAGTTTCAGCTGCGACACAGGTTGAGAAACGGCATAGGGGGCCGGAAATGGGCAAGCGACCGGTGACGGTACGCATGGCACGGTGGAGCGCCGAACACCCGTGGCGGGCGATCGCGCTCTGGATAGTCTTCGTGGCCATCTGCTTCGTGGGCGGCAACGCGGCCGGCACGGTCAAGGCCACCGCGCAGGACGACGCGATCGGCGAGTCCGGCCGCGCCTACGTGATGGTCGACGAGGGCAGGTTCGGTGACGCCCCGGCGGTCGACAACGTGCTGATCACCGCCCGGAGCGGCGCGCTCGACCAGGGCGCGGCCCAGAAGGTCGCGGCCGACGTCGCGTCTAAGTTCGCCACCGTGACCGGCGTCGAGAAGGTCGAGAAGCCGGTTCCGGCCCAGGACGGCTCGGCTCTGCTCGTGCCGCTGACCATGAGCGGCGACCCGGACACCGCCTCGGACCGCGTCCAGCCGCTGCTCGCGGCCACCGCCGAGATCCAGCAGGCGCACCCCGGGCTGCGGGTCGAGGAGGTCGGCGGGCCGTCGATCAACAAGGCGCTCGACGACACGCTGGGCAAGGACTTCCAGCGGGCCGAGGTCCTCAGCCTCCCGGTCACCCTGGCCATCCTGATCCTCGCGTTCGGCGCGCTGATCGCGGCCGGCGTGCCGGTGCTGCTCGCGCTGTCCTCGGTGATCGCCGCGATGGGCCTCTCGACGCTGGCCTCGCACCTGGTGCCGATGGGCGACGTGACCAGCAGCGTGATCCTGCTGATCGGCATGGCGGTCGGCGTCGACTACTCCCTGTTCTACGTGCGCCGGGAACGCGAGGAACGGGCCCGCGGACGCGGCCACGTCGACGCGGTCGAGGTCGCGGCGGCCACCTCCGGCCACGCCGTGGTGGTCTCCGGCACCGCGGTCGTCATCGCGATGTCCGGGCTGTTCCTGGCCGGCGACTCCACCTTCTCCTCGCTCGCGGTCGGCTCGATCCTGGTCGTCGCGGTGGCGGTGATCGGTTCGCTGACCGTGCTGCCGGCCCTGCTGGCCAAGCTCGGGCGCTGGGTCGACCGGCCCCGCGTGCCGTTCCTCTGGCGCCTGAGCACCCGCCGCCTCGGCGCCGAAGAGGGCAGCCGGGTCTGGCGCCGGCTGCTCACCCCGGCCCTGCGCTGGCCGCTGGCCACCCTGCTGGTCAGCGTGCTCGCCCTGCTCGCGGTGGCCGCCCCGGCGCTCGGCATGAAGCTGAAGTTCCCGGGCACCGAGGACCTGCCGCGCACCACCCCGGCCATGCAGGCGTACGACCGGCTGTCGGCGGCGTACCCGAGCAACGGCACCACCCACCTGATCGTGGTGAAGGCCCCGGCCGCTTCGGCCGGTGCCGTGCGGGCCGCCCTGACCAGGCTGGCCGACAGCACCCAGAAGGACCCGCTGTTCGCCAAGCTCGAGGCCACCGGCCCGGAGATCAAGGTCTCGCCGGACCACACGATCTCGATGCTCACCGTCGCGACGCCGTTCTCCGGCCGCAGCGACCAGGCCACCCAGTCGCTCGACCACCTCCGGCGGACCCTGGTGCCGGCCGCCCTCGGCGGCCTTCCCGGTGCCGAGTACGCGGTGGGCGGTGACGTGGCATCCACCGTCGACTACGCCAAGCACGTCTGGCACACCCTGCCGATCGTGGCCGGATTCGTGCTCGTGCTGACCTTCCTGGTGATGGCGTGGACGTTCCGCTCGCTGGTCGTCGCGGCGACCGCGATCGTGCTCAACCTGCTCTCGGCGGCCGCCTCGTACGGCCTGCTGGTGCTGGTCTTCCAGCGTGACTGGGCCCCGAAGCTGTTCGGGTTCACGTCGATGGACTCGATCGTCGCCTGGCTGCCGCTGTTCCTGTTCGTGGTCCTGTTCGGCCTGTCGATGGACTACCACGTCTTCGTGGTCAGCCGGATCCGCGAGGCGGTCCTGCGCGGCGTGCCGACCCGGGAGGCGGTCGCCCAGGGCATCAGCGGCTCGGCCGGCGTGGTCAGCAGCGCCGCCATCGTGATGGTCGCGGTCTTCGCGATCTTCGCGACATTGAGCACGATCGACATGAAGCAGCTGGGCGTGGGCCTGGCCGCGGCGATCCTGCTCGACGCCACGATCATCCGGGCGGTCGTGCTGCCGTCCCTGATGACCCTGCTCGGCAACGCCAACTGGTGGGCCCCCCGCTTCATGCGGCCGACCTCGGGCAAGCACGTCGCCCGGCCGGACGACGAGGTCCCCGCGACGCCGGAACTGGTCGGGGCTCCCTGACCGGCAGGAGAAACGACCCCCGGCCGCTGCCCCGCGGCCGGGGGTTTTACTTTTCGGTAACATCAGGGCCTTCAACGACCCCTGTCGATCGGTTATCGCGATGGCCACCGATGCTCTCGACGCTCTGGTCCACGACCTCGCCGAGGACCAGCAGCTGATCGACGACGTGGTCGGCGCGGCCCGGGCCGACTTCCCCGAGGTGGCCCGCCTGCCGTGGGCCGAGAGCCGCCGCCACGTCGCCGCGCTGATGGCGGCCGGTTTCGCCGCGTTCTCGCACGACTCCACCGAGGACCCCGACTTCACCTCGGCGTTCCGGTTCGGCGCCGAGCGGGCCGCCCTCGGCGTGCCGGTGGCCGGCCTGCTCTCCGGCGTCCACGCCGGGCGCAGCCGCATCCTCGAGATCGCCATCAACCGCGGGCGATCGGCCGGGATCCCGTACGACGTGCTGCTCGCGGCCCTGCTCAAGCTCGACAAGTTCGGCACCGCGCTCGAACACCACGTGATCGACGGCTACCGGGCCGCCGAACGCGACCTCGACCACGACGCCCGGGCCGACCGCATCCAGGTCCTGCGCCGGCTGCTGCTCGACGAACCGGACGACGGCCCGGCCCTCGACCCGGCCCAGTTCGGGCTCGCCCCGGCCGGCCGGTTCCACTGCGTGGTCTCCGACGCCGCCGAGCCGGGCCGGGTGCGGGCCATGGAGCAGACGTACGCCCGGTGCGGCGGCGTGCTCGCCCCGGTGGGCGGCCGGCTCAGCGGGCTGACCCCCCGCCTTCCCCCGACGACGCGGGACGAGCCGGGCGTGCTGGTGGTGACGACCCCGGCCGTACGCCTCGCGCAGGCGCCCGACGCCTATCGTCTCGGGGTGACCGCCCTGACCGCCGGCCTGGCCGGCGGGGCCGCCGGGGTGCGCAGCGTGACCGACCTGGCCGGCGAGACCGCCCTCGCCGCCCAGCCGTTGCTGGCCGGCTTCCTCAGCGAGGACCTGCTCGCCGGCCTCGACCCCGGCGACCCGTTCCACCGCGACCTGGTGTCGACCGCGCTGGCCTTCCTCGACCGCGGTCAGCGGCTCGACCGCACCGCGACCGCGTTGCACCTGCACCCGAACACGGTCCGCTATCGCCTGCGCCGCCTGCACGAGCTGACCGGTTTCAACGACGCGGGCGGTGCCCCGGTGACCGAGACGGTCCGCTGGTGGTGGGCCCTGCGGACCTGGCTGGGTCAGCCGGGTTAGGACACTCGCCCACGGGGGCCACCGGCCGGCGTGCTCACGGTGCGACGTTGGGACACTGGTCGACCGCCCCCGCCGGCTCGAGGGTGACCGGGTCGAAGTCGACCGTCCACCCGGCTCCGGACGCGGCGACGAACCGGACCGTGTGCGGGGCGGCGAACTCGACCCGGCCGAGGAACCAGTCGGCCGCCGGGTCGCCCCGCTCGTTGTCCTGGAAGCACGCCATCTCGATGTCGCTCTCCCGGCTGGCCAGCCCCTCGCGGGTGCGCAGCACCAGCCGGATCCGGTGCGGCGCGGTCAGGCCGGCCGAGACCCGGTAGGCCACCACCTGGTAGTCCGGTGACGACGCCTCGACCCCGACCTCGTGCTCCGGCGGGAAGACCAGCCGCAGGAAGCCGAGCGGCACGGCCAGCGCCAGCGCGAGGCCGCCCGCGAGGACGCCGGCCAGCCGCCAGCCGGTGGGCACCCCGCGGCGCACGCAGGCACCCAGCATCAGCGCACCGCCGAGGGCGAGGCTCAGGACCGGGTGGTAGAGACGCTGGAGGGCGACGTGCTGCATGTCGCCGCGGTCGAGCAGCGTCAGAAGGAACACCAGCAGCACGACGACGGATGCCGCCGCCAGGCCCCCGTCGAGCACCCGGCGCCGCGTTGAAGTCACGGCGGGAGTCTAAGGGGGCCGGGCGTCGATGGATCAGCCGTAGGTCAGGGTGAAGTTGTTGCTGGTGAAGTTGGACTGGCCGGCGGTGCCGCTCAGCTCGAAACCGAACTGGATGTCGCCGATCGTGACGTCGGCCCACCAGCCGTTGGTGCGCAGCCAGTTCAGCACGGCCAGCACGTCGACGGTCGCCGCGGTCGTGGTGCTGGTGCGGACGAACGAGTAGACCGCGTTGGCGCCGTTCGAGCCGCGGTAGACGTTCCAGGTGCTGCCGCCCACGCTGACGTTGCGCGCCGTCGGGACGGCGCCGTTCGAGTCGTACGATTCGGCGATCGGGCCGACCGCGCCGTGCTGGTTGGCCCAGATCATCACCTCGTACGCGTTGCTGTTGGCCCAGATGTCGTACGCGGTCTCGTAGTCGCCGTCGGCCGGAACCGACACGTTGAACGAGCTGCTGACCGACGACAGCGAGCTGAGCTGGCGGTTGAGCGTCTTGCCGCTGTGCGGGTACGACTTCACGCCGCTGGTCCGCGGATGGTTGGCGACGACACCCCAGTTGGAGCCGGTACGCGCCCAGATCGTCTGCGGCCCGGCCCCGCCACCCCACACGTCGTTGTTCAGGGTGTAGCCGTTGTTGGTCCACGTGTCCCACTGCCCGCTGGCGACCCAGGCCGCGTCGCTCGGGACGCCGCTGCCCCCGGTCGGCGGCGAGGTCGTGGGCCCGGTCGTCGGTCCGATCGTCGGTCCGGTCGTGGGGCCCGTGGTCGGCGGGGTCGTGCCGGTGGTGCTTCCCGTGCACGCCACGCCGTTGAGGCTGAACGCGGCCGGCACCGGATTGCTGCCGGTCCACGAGCCGTTGAAGCCGAACGACGCCGTCCCGTTGGTCGCCACCGAGCCGTTGTAGCCGGCGTTCCGGGCCGTCACCTGCGACCCGCTCTGGGTCACGGTCGCGTTCCAGGCCTGGGTGACCTGCTGTCCCGCGCCGTACGACCAGGTCAGCGTCCACGAGCTGACCGCGTCGCCGAGGTTCTTGACCGTCACGTTGGCCCCGAATCCGCCGGGCCAGCTGCTGCTGATCGTGTAGCCGACCGTGCAGCCGCTGAGCGCGGACGCCGGTAGCGCCGTCACCACGCCCGCGCCGGCCGCGATCATCGTCGCGACGGCCACGGACAGGCCGAGTGTTCGCTTTCGCATCTCGTTCCAATCTCCGAGGTCGGTGAAAGGCCAGCGCGCTCAGCGATTCGTCGAAGCGCTTCGACGATGGCCTCCGTCATTTCACCGACGTCAATGTGGTTTGGCCGAGATGTTAGGCGCGCGGGTTCCCGCCGAACAAGACTTGCATCGATAACTGCAAATACTTTGACGCTCCTCGAAGGGCTGGGACGGTGCTCACCGCGTACGGAAAAAGGCGCGGCGGCCCGGAAAGGCCGCCGCGCCGAATCGGACCGGAAGGTTATGCCGGGCTGCAGGAGACCGTCGGCCAGGTGGTCTTGCCGTTGGTCTGGATCGTCACGCCGAAGCTGTTGCCGCTGCCGTTCGGCTTGGCGGTCATGACCTGGGCGCTCGACCAGGTCGCGGTCGTGTTCCAGGTGGCGATGACCTTCTCCGGGGAGGGGATGTTCATCGTCACGGTCCAGGTGTTGGAGCCGGCGACCGTCACGTTGAGGTTGTAGCGGTCGCTCCACGACTGGCCGGCCGAGAGGGTCGCCGAGCAGCTGCCGCCCCCGCCGCCCCCGCCACCACCGCCGCCGCTGCTCCCGTCGGGAGCGACCGCGCGGCCGGTCTGCGGTGAGATCATGCCAGCGCACAGGCCCCGGCTGGTCAGGCCCTGCACGATGCGCGGGATCGCGGCCAGCGTGTTGGCCGGCCACTCGTGCATCAGGATGACCTGCCCGTTGGTGAGGCGGGCGTTCGCGGCGACGATCGCGTCGACGCTGGCGCCGTTCCAGTCCTGCGAGTCGATGTCCCAGATGACCTGCCGCAGGCCGTACTTCTGCTCGACCGACTGCAGCGCCCCGTTGGTCTCGCCGTAGGGCGGGCGGAACAGCTGCGGCGTGCCGCCCCCGGCGTTGGCGATCGCCGTCTGGGTGCGGGAGACCTCGGAGTCGATCTGGGCCTGGCTCTCCTGGATCAGGTGCGGGTGCGTATAACTGTGGTTGCCGATCCACATGCCGGCCGCCTTCTCGGCCGCGACCTGACCCGGATAGGCGGCCGCATACTGGCCCTCGTTGAAGAGGGTCGCCCGGATGCCGTTCTGCTTCAACGCGTTCAGCAGGGCCGGAGTGTGGTCATTGGACGGTCCGTCGTCGAACGTGATGCCGACATAGCCGTTGCAGGTCGCCGCGTCGGCCGGGCCCGCCGCTATCCCGACGAGGCCGGCGGCGGCGGCCAGGGCCACCGCGGCGAGCATGACTCGCTTACGCATGATTCCTCCGCTTCTTTTCGGGTACGCCGTCAGCCCGCTGAGCAGGACACGGTCGGCCAGGTCGTCTTGCCGTTGGTCTGGATCGTCACGCCGAAGTTGTTGCCGCTGCCGTTCGGCTTCGCGGTCAGCACCTGAGCGGACGGGTACGTCGCCGTGGTGTTCCAGGTGGCGATGATCTTCTCGGGAGAAGGGATGTTCATCGTGATGGTCCAGTTGCTGGAGCCGGTCACCGCGGCGTTCAGGTTGTAGCGGTCGCTCCACGACTGGCCGGCCGACAGGGTCGCGCTGCAGCCGCCGGTCGTGCCGCCACCACCGCCACCGCCCCCGCCGCCTCCGCCGCCGCTTGTGCTGTCGAGCGTGATGTTGGAGCTGCCGCTGCTCTGGTAGCCCTCGGTGGCCAGGATCTGGTAGTCGAACGAGCCGAGGTTCATGCCATAGCGGGCCCACGCGTCGAAGTGGTTGCCGGTCGTGATGGTGCCGCCGGTCCGCTTCGACTGCCGGACGCTCCAGTACTGGTTGAACGTCGCGTTCCCCTGGATCGACGGCGCGTTGTAGCGGGTCGTCTCGTAGATGTCGTACGTGCCGCCGTCGCTGGTCACCGTGCCCTTGTAGGTGCCGGTCGGCTTGTACGTGCCGTAGTTGTCGACGATGTAGTACTCGACCAGCGGGTTCGTCGTCCAGCCGTACAGCGACAGATAGGCGTTGCCGCTCGGGCTGAAGCTGCCCGAATAGTTGATGTTGCGCCGGCCGCCCGGCTTCCAGCCCTTGCCGGCCACGAAGTTGCCGACGTTGCTCCAGTTGGTGCTGTAGTTGCCGCCCGAGCCGAGGTTCATGGACGAGGAACCACCGCCGTCGGTCCAGAACGAGTAGAAGTAGCCGTTGTTGGTGCCGGTCTGGCTGGAGGTGATGGCCGCGTTGGCCACACCGGGCACCAGCAGGGACGCGGCGGTGAGGGCCACCGCGCAGGCGCCGCCGAGCAGCAGGCGGACCCGGCCGCGGCGGCGTCTTCGCGGAGGTGCGGGGATGTCGGTCATGCATTGCTCCTCGGGGGCGGGCAGCGCGAATCGCACCGGCGCGGGCCGGTGTCTGAGCGCAGCGGAAATTGCCGGTCAGGCGACCGGACCGCCGGGCCTCGGTGGTGACCCGGATCGACGGCAGTTGATGCCCGTCGATGGCGCAAGTATTCGACCGCCGTCAACATCTTGTCAACAACTCTCGGAAATATTGCGGAAATAGAAGCGGCGCTCGTGGTCGGTATCTTCGCAGCCCAAGGCCGATTGACCCGATCACGACGCCGCCTGATCGGCGGACCTGCCCGTCATTGCTATCCGCTAGTTTCCGAAAGTTTCGGAGCCGCCACGGCGTGTTCGCCGAGGTTAAACGCGCTCTGTGTCCACCGGCCGTCGAGTCGATCAGCCAGGCTGGGCGCCCCAACTCCGAAACTTCACCTCAGTTGGACATGCCGTGAAGCCGGGTGAGGTAGCCCGACGCGTGCTCCGGCGCCCGGAACTGCAGCGTGTCCCGCACGTTCTTCTGCACCGCCACCGCCGCGAACAGCGTCATCGCGAACGCCATCCCGTAGAAGCCCTTCTCGCTCAGCGCCATCCCGCTGTTCCAGAGGCCGACCGTCAACATCAGCACCGCGAGCCCGACCACTGACCACGACAGCCCGAGATAGAGCCCGGTCACCGGCAGCCCGTCCGCCCCGTCCCGCACCGACTTCTGCAACGACACCGCCGCGAAGACCCCGAGCACGAACACCGCGGCATAGAACCCCTTCTCGCTCTTGGTCATGCCGGCATTCCACAGCCCGACCGCGTACGAGATGACGCCAAGCGCAAGCACAGCCCACGACGCGCCGACAAACGCGGCGGTGGGCTTGGCCGAAGCCGACTGGTTAACCATGAGATTCCTCCGAGGGATCGGATGCCGGGGTGGTGCGACCAAGCCTGCCGCCCGCCCCCACCGTCGCCCCTGAGTAGCCCTACTCAACTCACATAGGCTCCCACCAGGGAAAACGCCACTCAGTCCCCGGCCGGAAACTTCCGGCTCACCAGCCTCGCCCCGACTTCCGAGAATGATCTTTCGCCTCCGCGTAAGGTGCCTGCGACACCGGTGTGGATCTCGTCGAGGCCGTGGATGGCCCCAAATTTCGATCAGAAGAGGCTGCGGCGATGGCCGGAGATCTTCGTCGCGTCAATTTCCGCGGCAGCGCTCGGCTGGCCGACATGGCCCCGGCGGCCAGCAAGTCGTAACCGCCTCGGGCCGGCCGTGCGGAAGCCGCGCCCAGGCCAGCACGATGGCATTGCGGCCGACACCATCGTTTCCGCTGGACTGCGCGTCCCAGCGGCCCTGGACGAGCGGCCCATGATCGGGAGAGCGCGAGTCCGGCCGTAAGCGTCTTGCTCCCGCGCATCGAGAGCTGCGGCAGCTCCCCGTCGGGACCCGCGCGAGCCCGGCCGCGGGGAGCGCACCCGGCCGCGCCCACCCGGCCGCACCCACCCGGCCGCACCCACCCGGGCCGCGCCGCCCACCCATCGCGCTCACCCGGCCGCGCACCCACCGATCGCGGTCACCCTGGTCGGGCCCCCACCAGCCACGGTCACGCTGGTCGCGCCCCCACCAGCCACGGTCACCCGGGCCGCGCCCCCGCCAGCCACCGTCACCCGGGCCGCGCCCCCACCGGCCACGCTCACCCAGGCCGCGCACCCACCGGCTGGTTCCGGCCAGCCGGATGGCCGGGAGTGTCGGTGGCCGCACGGTCGCCTGCGCACTGCTGCCGACCTTCGCCGACGAGGCCGACTGGATCGGCGACTCGATGCTCACCGCGTGGCGGATCGCGGCCGGCCTGCGGGAGGCGATGCCCGAGGAGATCCCGGTCGAGAAGCGCCCGACCAGCCCGATCCTGGTGCGCGTCCGCAGCCAGATCCCGGTGATCGAGGCGGCCCTGCGGCCTTCCGGTCGAGGTGGTCGGCCTGGGCGGCCTCCTGGACACCCCGGAGGTACGCGACGTCGTCTGCACCCTGCCGCGGTCACCGCTGGCCGGGGCGGTGGGACCACGTGGCCGCCGATCCGGAGCAGGTCGTGGACGTTCAACGGCGCTTACAACACGTGACCAGCAGCTCGCCAGCCGCCAGATTCGCGCGGGTCGACCAGCTTCAGCACCTCGCCGGCGCCCCCGAACGCCTCATGCCGCAGTCGCTCGGCCTGCTGGACCTCGCCGGCCCGACGACCGGCAGCCCCCGCGAACGCATCCGGCAACTCGACCACATCGTCGACGCGGCCACCGGTCTTCGCCGAGCGCAGCCACATGCCGGGCAACCCGGCCGGGAAGATGCCCGCGCACAGCTCGGAGCGCATCTCGGCCGTAGGCGCCGACCTCAACCGCTAGGTCACCGACCCGGCCGCCCTGACCGACGCCGCCAGGCAGACCGCGACCTGACCACCGACCGAACGCCGACCAACCTGGCCGAGTTCGGCGTCGACACCTTCGAGCGTGGCTCGACCAAGGCAAAGGCCACCACCTCAGCCGAGCCGATGCGCCGCTTCCCCCGCTGCTCGACGAGTCGTCCGACCGGAGCACGCCGACTCACCCACCGGCTCCGCCAACCCCAGCCCGGCAGCGATCAGTACGCCTCCGAAATGACGAGACGCGCTCCGCCCGTGAAACCTCAACGACCCAGGTTCCGCCGGAGCGTCCATCCCGTCAAAGACCGTCCCGTTGGATCAGTGGAGTAGGACACGTAGGCCGCCCTCACATCCTTGACCCAGCCTCGCTAGCCGGCAGAACCTAAGGACAAAGCCGCACTCCCCCTTGAAATGCCAGGCGCGCTCCGCCCCCAGACCGGCGAGCGCACCCGCAAACGCCGACGACTCCAACCCGCCGCTGGACACAAGGCCCAAACCCGCGCGCGCAAAGCCCAAAAAGCGCGTGGAAAGCGTCTCCCCCAACCCACCACCAGGCTTCAGGAACTACGGCCCGCAACCGGCAAACCGCACCGCCCCAGCCCTCGCCCAACCCCGGCCGGCCCAGGACGTGTTCTCGCAACCGGCGCGGCACAACCCCCCAGCCCCGCGCAAACCCCGGCCTGCCCGACCAACTCCCCCGGAATACCCACTGACCGCAAGCCCCGCAAAAGCGCAACGGGACCCGAAAGGCAACCCCAACTCCTGGCAGCAGCAACCACCCTAAAAGGCCAAACCTGCTGACCTAAACCATGCAAGGGATTCGGGGCGGGGGGGGGGCAGTTAGTAATAAATTGGTTTTCATGCGGTTTGTTGACCGCCGCCCCCCA